>JALSGI010000280.1 GCA_026982835.1 Planctomycetota bacterium
ACCCCGCAGCGCCGCACTGCCACCTCCGCCCGCAAAAAACCCTCCTGATCAGCTACCCCGAACCCCACGAACCGGCACCCTGGCAAACCGCTCCTCGTGCCGCAGAGGACCCGGCAATGATTCTTTCCGGCAAGCGGATTCTGGAAGAGTTGGGCAAGCGGATCATCATCGAGCCGTTCGACCCGCAGCGGCTCAACCCCAACAGCTACAACCTCACCCTGCACGACGAGCTGCTCACCTACGAAGAAGTGGTGCTGGACATGCGCCGCCCCAACCGCGTGCGGCGGATCAAAATCGGTCCCGAGGGCCTGGTGCTTCAGCCCAACCAGCTCTACCTGGGCCGCACCGCCGAGCGGACCGAAACCCACGGCCTGGTGCCCATGATCGAAGGCCGAAGTTCCATCGGGCGGCTGGGGCTTTTTGTGCACGTGACGGCCGGGTTTGGGGACGTGGGCTTTTGCGGCTACTGGACCCTGGAGATGTTTGCCGTGCAGCCGGTGAAAATCTACCCCGGCGTGCCCATCTGCCAAATCTTCTACCACGAAATCCAGGGCGAGTACTGGGAATACAACAGCAACAAGTACCAGAACAACCAGGACATCCAGCCCAGCTTGCTCTACAAGGAGCTGAATCCCCGCGGCGAGGAGGAACGGCGGCTGCCGCTTCAGTTCGGCTACGAAGAGGCGGAAGGATAGAAGGCACGGCTCGGGCAGTTTGCGCACGTGGCTTGCCGTGTGGGCTGTCTTACCCGCAGGGATCGGGCCGATGCACCCCGCGGCTGACCAGCATCCAGCCGCACAGCCGGTAGAGGAGCTGGGCCGCAACGATCTCGTCCCACCCTTCCCCCGGCCGGTATCGCCCCCCCTGGGGAACCACCTCGCACAAGTCGCACCCCACGATCCGGCGGCCCGAAAGGGCCACGGCCCGCAAAAGCGAAAGAGCCTCCCGCCAGCGGAGCCCTCCGGGCACGGGCGTGCCGGTGCTGGGACACAGGGCCGGGTCCAAGCCGTCGATGTCCCAGGAAATCCACACCCGCTGCGGCAACGCCTGGACCACCTGCTCGATCCGCTCGGCCTGCCAGTGGGCATCGTAGAAGGTGGCGATGCGCGGGTCGCCGGAGGCCGTCTCGGCTTCCTGGCGGCAAAGGTCCCGCACGCCCACCTGCACCAGGCGCTCCACCCCGGAAAGCTCCAACACCCGGGCGGCAAAGCAGGCATGCGAGCTACGCAGCCCCTGGTACTGCGAGCGCAGGTCGGCATGGGCATCCACTTGCAGCACGCCCAGGGGAGCCTCCTGGGCCGCTGCGGCGATTCCGCCCAGGGACACGCCATGCTCACCCCCCAGCACCACAGGGGCCTTCCCCTGCTGGAGAAGCTCGGCCACCAGGGGCCGGACCAGCTCGTCGCGCCGCCCGGCCAGGCGATCCACCCCGGTGAGGTCTTGTTGCCGGAGGGCCGCCCGGGCCTGGGCGATCCACCCCGGCAACTCTTCCGGCACCGGCAGCATGGCCATGCCGTGCACTTCCGGCGAGCCGAGCCAGGGATCGTACAGATCGACCTGCACGCTGGCCCGCAGCACGGCCAGCGGCCCCCCGGACGTGCCGCGGCGGAACGAAGTGCTCACCTCCCACGGCACCGGCAACACCACGGCGGTGGCCTGGCCGGGGCTTACGCCGAGATCGAACAGGCTGGGCAGCTCTTCTTGTGCACGCACGAGGCCAGGGCCCATTGCAGTCAACCGGGGGCCTGGGCTTCGGCCTGCCGCAGCAGGTTTTGCATCGGCCAGCGGTGCAGCAGCCGTTCCCCGTAACCTTGAAGCTCCCAGGTGCGGCGCTGGCCCAGGTCCATATCCCGGCAAATGAACGTCCCCACCCAGTCGGCCAGGTCCAGGTGGCGGTCCACCACCTGCAGCACCTGCTCGAACTGAAGCGGCTTGCAGGTGTAGATGTCCAAGTGGATATGGGGCATTCGGCCGGGCTTTTCAAAGTAATGGCCGCTGATATGGCTGGTGGTAATGGCCTGGACGAACGACCAGCCGGGGGCTCGCAGATCCACCGCGTCGTAGATTTCCAGCTCCCCCAGCGGTTCCATGCCGAGTGTGGTCAGCAGATCGTGGACCAGCGCGCCGGTCAGCGTCGTTTTTCGGGCTGGATCGAGCAACCGCTTGAGATTGGCATCCAGCACCACCATGTGATGTTCCAGCACCAGCTCCGAGGCTTCAGCCGTGGCCCAGCAAACCCTGGGCCGTGCCGACCGGCGAGCATGTTCCATCTGTCCACCCAAACCACAAGAGTTGCACTCCAAGGACCATAAAGCACCTTCGCGGTGTGAGAACAAGAGCCGGATTATAGAGGTCCCGGGGCGGCTTTTCAATTAACCGCCAGCAAAAAAAGGGGCCAAGGGTACCGCAGGCAAGTTGGCCCCCTGGATGAGTTTGCGGCCTTGGCCATTTGTTCAGGCGGCCCGGCGGCCAGCCGGAGCCTGCTTGACGCGCAGGGCCAGCCCTCGAGCCACCAGCACCTGCGTGCTCCGCTGCAGCACCCGCGGAGCTGCCCAGGTGCCCAGCTCCGGAAACCGCTCCAGCACCTCCGGCAACACCTTGCGCAATTCCGCGCGCAGGCAGGCCCACAGATAACCGCGCCCCTGGGCCAGCGGCAAGGAGGCGATCCGCTGGACCATTTGGGGCAGTCGGGGTTTTTGCAATTCCACCAGCAGTTCCACGGCTTCTTGCAGGCTGCGGGCGTGATAGCGCATCAGAAGCGGTTCCAGCAACACGGCCATCCCTCCGTGCAAGGCATGCGACTAGCGATCGAGCAACGTCCGCCTGTAGCATGTTTTCGCCTGGAGCCTCCCGGGGACTTCACCCGCGCGGCGGTTGCCCACCGGCTTTTCCGCTTCCGTGCGGTCGTTACCAGCGGCGCAATCCGAACCACCGTGGCACGTCTTCGGCTTGAGGGCTTGGAGGCGTGGAGATGTGGGGGCTTGAGGGGGGCTTCCGCACCGGGCGAGCCCCGAGCTTCAGCTCGGGGAGGGTCTGGAGGGCTTGGAGGCTTGAGGGCTTGGAGGGATACAGAGCCCCGCACGTTAGTGCGGGGAGAAGCAGTGTCGGCTTGCGTCCTGCGCCGGGTGCTTCCGCACCGATGCGAGAAAAACACACCACGGCTCGCGGCTGCAAGAAACGATTCGCCGCGGCACAAACAACCGCAAGCTCACACACGCGGCTGGCCGTGTGGCCGCAGCCGCGAATTGCTGCCGCCGGAAAGCAAACGCAGCGCGTTGGTCGTCACCAGAAGCGATGCCCCCACGTCGGCCGCAATGGCCAGCCACAACGAGCTGTACCCGGCAAGAGCCAACAGCACAAACAGCCCCTTGACCCCCAGGGCAAAGGCGATGTTGAACTGGATGACCCGGATGGCCCTTCGGGCGTGGGCCACCAGCCAGGGAAGCCGGTCCAGTTGGTCGCCCATCAACGCCACGTCGGCCGCCTCGATGGCCAGGTCGCTCCCCACGGCGCCCATGGCGATGCCCAGCGTGGCCAGGGCCAGGGCCGGGGCGTCGTTCACCCCGTCGCCTACCATCCCTACCCGGCCGTAGCGGGCAAGCAGTTCCTCCAGCTTCTGCACCTTGTCCTGCGGCAAAAGCTCGGCGTAGAACTCTTCCAGGCCCACCTCCTGGGCAATCGCCTGGGCCGTGGGGCGATTGTCCCCGGTGAGCATCACCACATGCTGCACGCCCAGGCGGCGAAGCTGCCTCACCACTTCTTTGGCCTCGGGGCGGGGGCGATCGGCCAGGGTGATCAGCCCCAGCAGTT
>JALSGI010000281.1 GCA_026982835.1 Planctomycetota bacterium
CAGCGCCAGGGGCGTGCTAATAGCGTTCGCTGGGCCGCTCCAGCGTGTAGTTGGGGGCTTCTTGAGTGATGATGATGTCGTGGGGATGGGATTCCCGAACCGAGGCTGCCGAGACTTGGATGAAGCGTGCATTGCTTCGCAACTCCTCAATCGTCCGTGTTCCGCAATAACCCATTCCGGCTCGCAGCCCCCCTACCAGCTGGTACACGAAAGGCCCCAAGGCCCCGCGATAAGGCACGCGGCCTTCGACCCCCTCGGGCACCAGTTTGTCCGGCCCGCGATCCGACTGCCGGTAGCGCGCGCTGGACCCCTTGACCATGGCTCCCAGGGAGCCCATCCCCCGATACACCTTGAACGTGCGGCCCTGGAACAGGACCTGTTCGCCGGGGGCTTCCTCCAATCCGGCCAGCAGCCCGCCCAGCATCACGGCATGGGCACCGGCGGCGATGGCCTTGGTGATGTCTCCGGAGAAGCGGATTCCGCCGTCGGCGATCACGCCCACCTGATGCCGATCGGCCACGGTGGCCGCTTGCATCACGGCGGTGATCTGCGGCACGCCCACCCCGGAAATGACGCGCGTGGTGCAAATCGAGCCCGGCCCGATGCCCACCTTCACCGCGTCGGCCCCGGCGCGGATCAGGTCTTCGGTTCCTTGGGCCGTGGCCACGTTGCCAGCGATGATGTCGATGTCCCAGCGACGCTTGCATTCGCGCACCGTTTCCAGCACGTTTTGGGAGTGACCGTGGGCCGAGTCGATCACCAGCACATCGACGTCTTTTTCGATCAAGCTGGCAATGCGCTCATAGTCGTGCACGCCGACGGCGGCCCCCACCCGCAGCCGACCCTGGCTGTCTTTGCATGCGTGGGGGAAACGCCGCATTTTGTCGATGTCCTTGATGGTAATCAGCCCGGTCAGTCTAAAATCTTCGTCAACCAGCAAAAGTTTCTCGACTTTATTTGCCATTAAAATCTTTTCAGCTTCCTCAAGCGTTACAGTCCCCCGGGCGGTGACCAGGTGGTCCTTGGTCATCACCTCGGCCACGGGCAGGTCGCTGGCTTCCAGGAACCGCAGGTCCCGCCGGGTGAGAATGCCCACCAGGCGGCGGCCCTCTCCCACGATGGGCACGCCGGAGACGTTGTGCTGGTCCATCAGCTCGCGTGCCCGGGCCACGGTGGCCGTGGGGGGAAGGGTGACCGGATCGAAGATGATCCCGTTGGCGCTGCGCTTGACCTTGTCCACCTCCTCGGTCTGCCGCTCGATGGACATATTGCGGTGGATCACGCCCAGGCCGCCCTCCTGGGCCAGGGCGATGGCCATTTCGGCCTCGGTGACGGTGTCCATCGGGGCGCTGAGGATGGGGATGTTGAGCTGGATGTTGCGCGTCAGCCGCGTGGAGACGTTCACCTCCGAGGGGACCACGTCGCTGAACTGCGGCTCCAGCAGCACGTCGTCGAAGGTGATGCCCTGAACGGCGAGCTTTTCGGCGTGGTTCATCACAAGCTCCCCTTGCTGAAAGGTTAGCTACGCATTATTGCGCCCTGGGGCAGGGTTGGCAATCACCCCGGAGTCGGGAAGGCAGGTCCCGGCAACCGCCCCGCAAAGTACGACTCCCCGGACCCGTTTGCCGAGACGATTTGCTTGAAGTGCCGCAGCAAGCCGATTACGATGGACTTACTTCCAGTGGTCTGGGCGGGGAGCACGGGCAATGCGGGTCTTGGGAGGCAATCGGGTTGGTGGTTTGCAGTCGTGCCGAGGGAGTTCGACGATGAAGCGATACGGAGCTTTGCTGGGCGTGCTGGCCGTTGGCCTTTTGGTCTCTACCCTCCACGCGCAAGAGGCCAAGCAGGAAGAAGTTTCCCCGGAGGTGCTGGAGGAGCTGTTCAGCACGGGCACGCATGCCTACTACGCCGGGGAGTATCGCCGGGCGTACGAGCTGCTTAGCGAGGCCATCGAGGGAGGGCTGGCCGATGCCCGAGTGTTTTACATGCGGGGCGTGGTGCTTCACGCCCTGGGCCGGCCGGAGCAAGGGGAACGGGACTTCCGCCGCGGAGCGGAACTGGAGGTGCGGCAGCAGGCCGAACCGCAGGACATCAACGGGTTTTTGAGCCGGGTGCAAGGGCGGCTGCGAGTCAAGCTGGAAACCATCCGCCGCGCAGAACGCCTCCGCGTGCTGCGAAGAATCCAGGCCGAACGCCGCGCCCGATACCAGGCCATGCTGCGGCGGCAACAGGAAGTGTCCGTGCCGGAGAAACCGGGTGTGGATCCCCTGGCCGACCAGGGAGAGTTGCCCCCGGAGCTGGCCAGCAAGATCAAACGGCCCCAAGTGACCCTCACCGAGGTCAAAGTGCCCACCACTGCTGCCAAGACGCAGCCGGAGCCCTCGCCGACGGCCTCGCCCCCCGTGGCCCAAAACAATCCGCCCAGCACGCCCTCCAATGCCCCCAAGCCCAAGCCCGGCACACTCAAGGCCACGGGCCGGGTGTTGGGCAAAATCCTCGGCGGGTTGTTCCGTCCCCCGGCCAACCTGCCTCAGGGGGGCGTGCCACTGCCGGGGATCGGCGGTCCGAATCCCCCCGGCTCGCCGCCGCAACCGGCTCCGCCCCAAGGAAACAATCCCTTTGACTTTTAGGCAACAAGGGGTTTGCGGATCGTCCTTCCTCCCCCATCGAAAAGGTTGCCTCTTTTGAGTGAAGAGGTGCTCCTCCTTGCGCTGCCAAAGAGGAACAGCTTTCCTGCTCTTGCAAAAGATCGCCGAGCCGGCTTCGTTTTCCAGGATCGTCCCCCCCTGCGGTTCCCTCCTTTTTTGCCTCAAGGAATTCCCGCCATGATGCTCCTGCGAGCTTCCCTGGCCGCGCTGCTGCTGTGGCAAGCCGTGGAGGTCGCCGAAGCAGCTCCCCGAATCAACGACGTGTTGCCCCGGGGACTTCGGCCGGCAAGCCCCAACCTGCTGACCATCACCGGCAGGGGGTTCTCCAACCAGCTGCAGGTCCTGGCCGGCTTTGCCGTCCAGCAGTTGAAAGTGGTCCAGGTGCAAAGGGACCGCATCCAGGTGCGGATTGTTCCCGGGGAAAACGTCTCACCCGGATTTTACGCCCTCTGGGTGTCCACACCCCAGGGGACCTCCAACCCCGCGGTGGTGGCCGTGGATCGGCTGCACCAGGTGTTCCTTTCCTCCCCCGCTGTGCTGGAGCTGAAAAGGGAACAGCTTCCGGCGGCGGTATCGGGCCGCATCCAAGGAGCCCAAGTCCAGCAGATCGCCTTCCCCGGCAAAGCAGGAGAGACCATCGTGGTGGACGTGGAGGCCCAGCGCTTGGGCTCCGCGTTGCGTCCGGCCGTGGAGGTGCTCGATCCGCGGGGCGTTCCCCTGGGCTATAGCCAGTGGATGCCGCTGCTTTTCGGGGATGCGCGGCTGGTGCTCCCCCTGCCCCGCGACGGACGCTACACCATCAAGCTGCACGACGTGCTGTACCGCGGCGGGGGCTTTTACCGGCTGAAAGTGGGTCGCTTCGTCTATGCCGATGGGGCTTTCCCGCTGGTGGTGCAACGGGGGAAAAAGTTTTCCGTGGGCCTGGCGCGGAGCAACGCCGCGACGCAGGCGCGCTTCGCCGTCCAGTCCTCCGATCCGGCCGGGGTGATCGCGCTGCCCTGGCAGGATGTCTCCAAGGAGGTGTTTTCCGCCCCGGCCCCGCCCCTGCGGCTGGCCCACGCCCCCCAAGTGATCGAACCCGCCGACCCGAAGCAAACGCTGGCCACTCTTGCCGCCCCGGTGGGCATCAACGGCGTGCTTTCCGAACCGG
>JALSGI010000282.1 GCA_026982835.1 Planctomycetota bacterium
CCGCCCTTTGGCCAGGGGCACCTGAACTTCGACGAAATCATGCCCGCCCTGATCGAAGCCGGCTGCCCGGACGACTGGTGGACCATCGACCTGTGCTTCTGGCCCAACGCCTGGGAAGCCACCGAGGAGTGTAAAAAGTTCGTCGATCAACTGAACCAGAAGTACGGCTAGCGTCGGCGTGCGGCTTGCGCCCTGCGGCCTGCGCAAGGTGCTTCCGCACCGGGCGAGCCCCGGACTTTAGTCCGGGGAGAACCGAAGAAACGCATTCGGTTGTTTTTCTCCGCCAGCTGAAGCTGGCGGCTCGCCGTTGGCAAGAATAAAACACTTTTCCGCCTCGTTCGGAAGCATCGAACCAACCATGTGCTAGCTGGCGAAACACGCACCCCGCGTAAGTGGGGGGAGATGTTCGCACGGAGTTATTCCTCGCTTCCGCTAAAGGGTCCCACACGATGAGCAAACCGTTGAACATCGGCATGATCGGCTACGGGTTCATGGGCCGGGCCCACTCCAACGCCTACCTCAAGGTGCCTCATTTCTTCGACCTGGAATACCGCCCGGTGCTCAAGGCTTGCTGCGCCCGCAGCGAAGATAAGATCAAGGAGTTTGCCGCCAAGTGGGGCTACGAGTCCTACGAGACCGACTGGCGGCGGCTGATCAAGCGGGACGACATCGACGCGGTGGACATCTGCGTGCCCAACAACCTGCACCGCGAGATCGCCATCGCCGCGGCCGAGGCGGGCAAGATGGTGCTGTGCGAAAAACCGCTGGCGATGGACACCGCCCAAGGGGAGGAAATGGTCCAGGCGGTCGAGGAAGCCGGCGTGGCCAACATGGTCTGGTACAACTATCGCCGCGTGCCGGCCGTGACGCTTTCCAAGCAACTGCTGGACGAGGGGCGCCTGGGTCGAGTGTTCCACTACCGGGCCCAGTTCCTCCAGGACTGGACCATCTCGGCCGATCTGCCCCAGGGGGGGACCGCGCTTTGGCGGCTGGATGCCAAGGCGGCCGGAAGCGGCGTCACGGGTGACCTGCTGGCCCACTGCATCGACACGGCCTTGTGGCTCAACGGGCCGATCACCTCCGTCTGCGCCATGACCGAAACGTTTGTCAAGCAGCGCAAGCACCAGCTCACCGGGCAGGTGGAGCCGGTCCAGATCGACGACGCTTGCGCGTTTTTGTGCCGGTTCGCCAACGGTTCGCTGGGGCTGTTCGAATCCACCCGCTACGCCCGCGGGCACAAGGCCCTCTACACCTATGAGGTCAACGGCGAGCACGCCTCGCTGCGCTGGGACCTGCACGATCTGCACCGCCTCCAGTACTTCGACCACCGGGACGATTCGCTGGTGCGCGGCTGGCGCAGCGTGCATGTCAGCGACAGCGACCAGCCGTACATGGGCCACTGGTGGGTGCCGGGCTTGCAGATCGGCTACGAGCACACGTTCGTGCACCAGGTGGCCGATTTTCTCGACGCGTTGGCCAAGGGCCAGCCCTGCGAGCCTACGTTCCGCACCGCCCTGGAAACCCAAAAAGTGTGCGACGCGGTGCTGCAAAGCGCCCGGGAGGGGAGCTGGGTTTCCATCGGTTAGCAGCCCGTTGAAAAAGTCCATTTGAAATGAAAACGCGTTATAAGATTCCCTGCACATCCTGAAAAAAGCGGCTCGGCCGTGACCTCGCCCTCCCAAACTTGTGTTTTTCAACGGGCTGTTAGGCGGGCTTGGCTGCTAGGCAAACGAGGGCTTTCTCAACCCGCAATTCGGCACTTTTCGAAGCGTGCGGGAGGAGGCGATACGTAACTTTTCTGCGCGCGGCGTGCGGATTTGGCGCACCTGGCGGGGGCAAGTTGCGTTTTCTTGCCACAGATTCTCTGGCGGACATAGGTTTGGCACGTGAAGTGGTCTTCCCTGGAACTGGCCGCAAAATCCCCACTTCCGGCTGCTACAACAGAAAAAACTGGCACAAACATCTCTTCTGCACATCACCCATCCTAGGGGAACAGCCGGAAGCCTGGGCCGGAAGAAAGGGGCCAGGAGCCTGGAACCTACTTCGTGGCACGGTTGTTGCTCGACCCAGAGGGAAAGCCTTGAAAACCCCGGTCCACCACGATTTCCCCTGAGGAGTCCGGCCATGCCCGATCCTACCCAAGTGTTGATGGACGAGCACCGCGTGATCGAAGGGGTGCTGGATTGCCTGGCCCGCATGATCGACCAAGTACAGGCCACCGGCACCACCGACTGGACGGCGGCCCGGCAGGCGGTGCACTTTTTTCGGGAGTTCGCCGACCGGTGCCACCACCACAAGGAAGAAGACCTGCTGTTCCCGGCGCTGGAACGGTGCGGGTTCTCGGCGGAAGAAGGCCCCACGGCCGTGATGCGCAACGAGCACCAGTTGGGTCGGCGTTGGGTTCAGGCGATGCAGCAAGCGTTGGACCAGATCGACTCGGGCCAGGCGGAGGCGGCCACCCTGTTCCGCGACGCGGCGGTGGGCTACTTGTACCTGCTGCGGGAACACATCCAGAAGGAGGACCAGTGCCTGTTCCCCATGGCCCGCCAGAGCCTCTCCGCCGAGGAACAAGCCCAACTGGTCGAAAAGTTCCAGACCTGCCCGCAGGCCCAGGCCCACGATGAATTGCTCCAGCTTGCCAGGGGATTGCAGGAACAGTTTGCTCCGCAGCAACCGGCCCCGGGCGGTTCGTGAACGAGCCGGGACTGCGGGTAGTTGACCTGCACGGGCTGGATTGGTTCGGCCCTTTCGGTGGGGAGAAGCACTGTGTACCAGGGTTTGCCTGTTTCTCAACACAATCTTTCTCATTCTCCGCTGGTGGTCTTTTACGAGGTGACCCAGGCCTGCGACCTGGTGTGCCGGCATTGCCGGGCCAACGCGCGGCCCTGGCGGCATCCGGAGGAGTTGACCACCGAGCAAGCTTGCGCGTTGCTGGACGATCTGGCCCGATTTCCCTCGCCCCCGCTGGTGGTGCTCACCGGCGGGGATCCGCTTAAACGGCCCGATCTGTTCCAGATCATCTCCCACGGGGTGCAGCGGGGACTGGCCGTGGCCATCACCCCTTCGGCCACGCCGCTTCTGACCCGCCAGGTCGTCCGGCATTTCGCCCGACTGGGGGTGCATCGCCTGGCGGTGAGCCTGGACGGGGCCGATGCGGCCACCCACGACGCTTTCCGCGGCTGGCTAGGCTCTTTTGACCGCACGCTGGCGGTGATGGGCTGGGCGCGGGAAGCCGGGCTGCCCCTGCAGGTGAACACCACCGTGGTGAAGGACAACCTGCTCCAGCTGGATCGCATGGCCGAGTTGCTCTCCCAGGAGCAGATCGTGCTGTGGTCGGTGTTTTTTCTGGTGCCCACGGGCCGGGGAGAGGGGCTGGGGGGACTTTCGGCCCAGGAGTGCGAGCTGGCCTTCGAGAAACTCTACCTGGCCAGCCAGCTGTACGGCTACGCGGTCAAGACGACCGAGGCCCCCCACTACCGCCGCTGGGTGCTCCAGCGGCGCAAACGCCTCGGAGCCAAAGACCACCCGGAGGTCAATCCCTGGCAGCTGCTCCCCACCAACGATGGCCGCGGCACGCTGTTTGTCAGCCACACCGGCCGCATCTATCCCAGCGGCTTTCTGCCCGTGGAGTGCGGCCGCTTTCCGCAGCAAAGCGTGGTGCAGGTCTATCAGCGGCATCCCACGTTCCTGTTGCTACGGGACACGGACCGGCTGGAGGGGAAGTGCGGGGCGTGCGAGTATCGCACGATTTGCGGCGGATCGCGGGCCCGCGCCTACGCCG
>JALSGI010000283.1 GCA_026982835.1 Planctomycetota bacterium
CCAGACGGTCCAGATGCTCCCGCCGCAGCTCCCAGCGGTCCAAAAACGCGTGTTCCACAGCCAGGGAAATCAGTTCCATGACCAAAGCGGTCCCCCACGAATACCAGGACGCCCCAGCCGACACGGGGCATTGTGCCCCCCGGAGCCACAAGGGTCAATGAGCCCCCCTGCCCAAAGACGCTTCGCTCGCCCCAGCCCCACCTGCCACGGGTGCAGAAAAGGGCCGGGGACGAGAGGACCGGAAGATGTGCGTCCACTCCGGGGGGTGAGTCTCGGGGACGTAGGGGGACCTTACGGGTCGCGTTGTGCAGGCCGTAGCAATGGAAACAAGCACCCCCGGTTTTTTTCCAGGAAAACTGGGGTATTTCGGCCTCCCCCACTTGCCTCACTCTTAGGGTGATCTACCCAGTTTCATGGTGCTGGTGGATTTCCGCCTCTTGTGAAAAAAGACTCGCTGCCTCCGGCCCGCCTGGTCGGAAAAACGATCCCACGAGGTTTTCTCTATGTTCGACGATCCGGAACTGGTGCAGAGTTTTGTCGAAGAGTCCCTGGAACATCTGGCCGACATCGAGCAGGAGTTGCTCCAGATCGAGCAGCAAGGCCCGCAGGTGGAGCGGGAGCTGGTCAACAAGGTGTTTCGGGCCATCCACTCGGTCAAAGGGGCGGCCGGTTTTTTGGGCCTGACCCAGATCAACCAACTGGCCCACGCCGCCGAACACGTGCTGGACCTGATCCGAAACGGCCAGCTGGCCCCCCACTCCCAGGTGATCGACGCCCTGCTGCAAGCGGCCGACCGGCTCACCGAGATGATCCGCAACGTAGAGCAAAGCCAACAGTACGACATCCAGGAACTGTTGGAGCAACTCCACCAGGCGGCTCAGGCGGGAGAAGCCGCTCGGGAGCAGCAGCTCGCCGCGGACGAAACGCCCCCCGCCGCGGAAAGTCCGTACGGGGACCGGACGCAAGCCAGCCACGATCTACAAAAGCATCCAACAAATTATCAATCTCAATCTCAATATCCATCTCAAACCGGACAAAACGCCCAAGGACAAGGTTTGCCCTCTCAAGAGAGCGAACAAGGGGAACCCGCGCACGCGGGGCAAGCCGCCCCATCGTCTCAACAGCAGCAACAAGCGGAGGTCCCCGGCGTGAACCGAAATAAAACGGCACCTTTCCCGGAATCTAAATCTAGTTCTCCTCTCCCCTCGTGCAAGCCGACAGACCGCCCCGCCTCCTCGTCCTCGGCGGCCGAGACCAGCCTGCGGGTGCCGGTGCAGGTGCTGGACCGGCTGATGAACCTGGCCGGGGAGCTGGTGCTTTCCCGCAACCAGTTGCTGCAGATGCTGGATACCTCGGCCGTGCAGGGCAGCGGGGCCATTGTGGCCGGGCTGGACCGGGTGACCAGCGAGCTGCAAGAGGCGGTGATGCAGACCCGCTTGCAGCCACTGGGGAACGTGCTGGGGCGCTTTGGCCGCGTGGTGCGCGATCTGGCCCGCAAGCTGGGCAAACAGTGCCAGCTGGAGATCACCGGCAAGGAGGTGGAGGTGGATAAGTCGATCATCGAGGCGATCAGCGACCCGCTCACGCACCTGGTGCGCAACGCCCTGGACCACGGCATCGAGCCGCCCGAGCAGCGCACTGCCGCGGGCAAGCCGCCCGAGGGTCGGCTGCAGCTGCGGGCCTACCACCAGGCCGGCAAGGTGTGCCTGGACGTGGTGGACGACGGCCGGGGGATCGATCCCGAGCGGCTCAAACAGAAGGCCCTGGCCCGCGGGCTGATCTCCCGCGAGCAGGCCGAGGCGATGGGCCGCCGCGAGGCGTTGCAGCTGATCTTTGCCCCGGGCTTTAGCACGGCCGAGCAGGTGACGGACGTCTCGGGCCGGGGGGTGGGCATGGACGTGGTACGCAGCAACATCCAGCGGCTGGGGGGCACCGTGGAGGTGGAGAGCCGCCTGGGCCAAGGGACCACGGTCCATATCACGCTGCCGCTCACACTGGCCATCATCCCCTCGCTGATTGTCCGCTGCGGCAGCCAGCGGTTTGCCGTGCCGCAGGTGAACATTGTGGAGCTGGTGCGCGTCTGCGCCCGGGAACGCCGGGAGCGGATCGGCCAGGTGAAGGGGGCGCCGGTGCTGCGGCTGCGCGGGGCGTTGCTGCCGCTGGTGCACCTGCACCAGGTGCTGTGGAACCGCCCGGCGGAGCTACCCGGGGAAGATGCCTCAGAGGGACCGACCAACGTGCTGGTGCTGGAGAGCGGTCAGCAGCGTTATGGGCTGGTGGTGGATGGGCTGGAGGACTCGCAGGAGATCGTGGTCAAGCCGCTGGGCCAGCACCTCAAGGGCACGCCCTGCCTGGCCGGGGCCACGATTCTGGGCGATGGCCACGTGGCGTTGATCCTGGACGTGGCCGGCATTGCCGCCCAGGCCCACTTGCGCAACGGGCAGCAGGGGGCCGAGGAAGGAGCCGCCGAAGAGGAGACCGAACACCGCCCCAGCGACACCCAGACGGTGCTGCTTTTTACCAATCACCCGCAGGAATACTTTGCCGTGTCGATGGGGTTGGTGGCCCGCATCGAACGCGTGCGCCGGGAGCAGCTGCAGCAGCTGGGCACCCAGCAGGTGTTGCAGTACGACACCCACACGCTGCCCACCTTGCAACTGGACCACCTGCTGCAAGTGAAGCCGGCCCCGCAGACCGAGCGGCTTTACGTGATCGTGTTCCGGCTGCGGCAGCGGGAGGTGGGTCTGCTGGTGCCGGAGCTTTGCGACGTGCAGGAGGTGCCGCTGGAGGTGGACACACAAAGCTTTGTGGAGCCTGGGGTGATGGGCTCGGTGGTGGTCGGGGGCCGCACGGTGCGGCTGCTGGACCTGTTCGAGCTAGCGCAAAAGGCCCACCCGGAGTGGTTTACCAAAAGTCCCTTGGAAGAAACTCCGCCGGCCGATCCGTCGCAGTCCTATCGGCTGCTGGTGGTGGAGGACTCGCAGTTTTTCCGCACCAAGGTGGTCGAGTTTTTGACCGCCGCCGGCTACCAGGTGCACCCCTGTGCCGACGGGCAGGAGGCCTGGGACTGGCTCTGCTCCCCGGAGGCGGAGGTGGACCTGGTGGTGACCGACATCGAGATGCCGCGGATGAACGGTTTTGAGCTTTGTCGTGCCATTCGCCAGCACCCGCGCTGGTGCTCGCTGCCCGTGGTGGCCCTGACGTCGCTATCCAGCCAGGAGGACGTGCGTCAGGGCCACGAAGCGGGGGTGGACGACTACCAGGTGAAGATGGATCGGGAACAGTTGCTGGCCAGCATCGGGCGTTTGTTGGCCGGGAAGCAAAGGGAAAACCGCCCGGAGCCGGCCGGGGTGTGTTGAGGCCTGGAGGCTTGGGGGCTTGGAGGGATGAGAAAGGTGCTGCCGCACCAGGGCGAGAATAAGGCGTGCATGGGAAAAACAACGCGCCTGGTGAACCTGCGGCTCACCAGGAGGTTCGCCCTCCCGGAGCTGCCGCACCGCGGCAAGAACGAGCGTCAACCGGCACAACCAAGAGCCCCCCGCGTAAGCGGGGGGAGAAGACCCCTGGCGCAGGCCGCACGGCGCACGGCGTAAGCCGATGTCGGCCGCAAAGTCCGGAAAGCGGCCAAACCCGTCCAACCGAACCTGCCACTTTTCCTGGAGCCAACAACAATGATCGGTACGGCTACGGAACCTCGCCGACAAGAAAGCACCGTGGCGGCCACGGGCGAGCCGGTGGTGACGTTTTACGTCGGCCCGCTGCTTCTGGGCCTGCCC
>JALSGI010000284.1 GCA_026982835.1 Planctomycetota bacterium
TCGGCCCCAGCCAGAGAAAATACGTGGTTGCCTCCAGCACCCAGAGCACCAGGACCTTGGGCCACCAGGGCCGCACCCGTTTTGTTCGCCACCGCGGCGGATACACCAGCCCATGCACGATGAGAAACAGCACGGCCAGTTCGGCAAAGCAGCTCCAGGACGCCCAGAACAACATGGTTCCACTCCGGCAAGCGCAGCGTGCCACCACACCCACCAGGGCGAAAAAGCCGGAGAAGTATAACGCTTCGGCGAGCTGGACATGGTTTACACCAAGCTTCCGCGCCGGGGCGTGAGGGCTTGGAGAGACGGACGTTTGGAGAGTCGCGGGCCAAGAGTCCCACACGTAGTACGTGCTCAGCGTGCCAGTACAAGACAGAGGGATTCCAAGCAAAAACGGATCGATTCTTGTCCGGCGAGCCGCGGACTTCGGTCCAGGGAGAGCCTGCTCAGCGTTTTCGTTTATTTTCCTCTGGGAGCTGATGCTCCCGGCTCGCTGGTGTGTGTTGATTTCTGCACTTGAGCGGTAGCTCCCAGTGGCTGCGGCCCTGCCGCCTTCGGGAGCTGAAGCTGGCGGCTCGCCGCCCTCTGCCGACTCACGTCGGCGGCTGGTCGTTGCGAGATTAACGCTTGTTCTTGCAGCGGAGCGGAAGCTCCAGCGCATGGCGCACGCCGCACGGTGCAAGCCGATTCGCCGCCTCCCTCTTGGGCTCCTCCGCGGGCTGAAGCCCGCGGTTCGCCATCCCTCCAAGCCCTCAAGCCTCCAAGCCCCCAAGCCCCCGGAGCGGCAGCACCGGCGCAGGCAGCGCACGGCGCAAGCCGATCCCGCCCGGTACGCTCAGGGCAACGGGCGGCGAGCCAGCGAGAAGCTCTGGCCGGTGGGCCCGCCGGGAGGGCAACTGGCCAGGAACAAAAACAGCTCCACGCAATCCTCGGGCGTTTTCACCCGCTCACTGGGCGCCAGCGGAGGCGTTTTGCCGGTGGGATCGAAGATTTCGGCCGTCAGTTCGGTATAGACCGGGCCGGGCACCACTTCGTTCACTTCGATGTTGTGCTCCCACAGCTCCAGGGCCAGGCAGCGGGTGAGCATCCACACGCCCGCCTTGGCCGAGCAATAGGCGGAGTTGCCGGCCCGAGGCTCGTGCCCCACGCCCGAGCCCACGTTGATGATCTTCCCCCCGCCGCTTTGGATCATGTGGGGCACCGCCCAGCGGCAGCAGTGGAACGTGCCTAGCAGGTTGACCTCGATGCTGGTGCGCCACAGTTCGGGTTCGGTTTCCCAGAGTTTTTTGCGCACCAGCGCCCCTCCGGCGTTGTTCACCAGCAGGGTGAGCCGTCCCCAGCGATCCATCACCTGCTGCATGGCCTGGCGGACCGCCTGCGGGTCGGTCACGTCGCAGGGCAGGGGGAGGGCCTCCTGGCCCTCGTGCTGGATTTGCCGGGCGACTTCCTCTAGTTGGGAGGCGGTTCGGGCGAGGATGGCCACGCGGGCGCCGTGGCGGGCGAAGGCCAGGGCCACGGCCCGCCCGATCCCCCGACCCCCGCCGGTGACCACGGCCACCTGGTCTTGGAGTTTCATCGATTCGGCTCCTGCTGCACAAGGTTCTGCGTCCGCAGCCTGCGCCGCGGTTCTCCTACCAGCGTGCCGATGCCCGGGGGAGTGTCAACCCAGCCGGGGCGGAAGCTCCCCGGATGCCACGCATTTGGAGGCGGTGCCGCACCCGGCGGCAGGTTTTTCTTGGCAGTAAGAGGGTTTCTCGGTACATTAGCACCAGGGGCATGCGGCGGGCAGGAGGGAGTCACTTGGTCCAGTTGGCCCAGCAGTTCACCGTTCCCAGGAGCAGAGAAGCATGTCTGCCCGAGGTTTTCCGCCCCCTGTCCCTTCGCCGGAAAGCAACCCGGGGTCGCGTGGTGTCTCAGGTGCAAGTCCGCCGCCGGCACCACCTCCCGTGGCCCGAGCTCGCCCCCTCCCGCCCCGGGCGGCTCCGGCCCCGGGGAACCGAGCCCCCGCGGCTCCCGGAGGGCGAACTCCCGCAGGGGGACCACCTCCGGAGGAGGAAGAAGAGCTGGACGTGATCCACCAGCTGCTGGCCGCTTCTCCCCCCTGGATGATCAGCATGGTATTGCACCTGGTGCTGATGATCTTGCTGGGGATTTGGATTCTCAGCCCGCCCCAACGCCGGGTGGTAGTGATGGACTTCTACCACGACCAGCTGGGGGACATGGATGCCGACGACCTGGTGGACTTGCAAGTGGAGGAGCCGGTGGACGATTCGGTGCTCACCCCCGAAAGTCCCGTGGAAGTGGACGATCCGTTTGCCGCCCCGCCGCAGTTGGAACCGGAGTATGAGAGTGTTGCCGGGGCCACCAGCGACCTCCAGGCTCCGCAGATCGGCATGGCCCTGCTGGGCCGCAGCGAGGGGATGAAGCGGGCCTTGCTGCGTCGCTACGGGGGGAATCGCCTGAGCGAGGAGGCGGTGCGGCTGGGACTGAAATGGCTGGTGCGGCAGCAACAGGACGACGGAAGTTGGAGTCTGACCGGTCCCTACAAAAACGGAAGCTACCGCGAAAACCGCGTGGCGGCCACGGCCATGGCCCTGCTGGCCTTCCAGGGCAGCGGGCACACGCACCGCCGGGGTATCTACCGGGACAACGTGGCCCGCGGCATCAAATGGCTCCTGGCCCGTCAACGCGAAGACGGCTCCTTCCCCGTGCAACACACCAGCCACACCTTCTACACCCAGGGGCAGTGCACCATCGTGCTGTGCGAGCTGTACGGCATGACCAAGGACCCAAAGCTGCTGGCCCCGGCCGAAAAAGCCGTGCAGTACTGCATCCGGCACCAAGCCTCCCCGGGCGGATGGCGTTACAAGCCCAGCGTGGACAGCGACACCTCGGTCACCGGGTGGGTGCTCATGGGCCTGCAAAGCGCCCGCATGGCCGGGTTGAGCGTGCCGCCGAAAGTGTTCCAGAAAGCCGGTGCGTTCCTGGACCGGGTGAGCAACGATGCCCGCGACCGCTACGCCTACCAGCCCCAAGAGGAACCCACCCGTGTGATGACGGCCGAGGCGCTGCTGTGTCGGCAGTACCTGGGCTGGCCCCGCAACCATCAAAGCCTCGTCCGGGGGGTGCAGTACCTGCTGGAACCGCAGAACCTGCCCCAGTGGACCGAAAGCCAGCGCAATGTCTATTACTGGTACTACGCCACCCAGGTAATGCACCATATGGAAGGCGAATACTGGAAGAAGTGGAACTCGGTGATGCGCGACCTGCTGGTGAAGCACCAGATCAAGCAGGGGCCCGAGGCCGGCAGCTGGGACCCGATGAGCGACTACTGGGGGCCCCAAGGGGGCCGACTCTACGTAACCTGCCTTTCCATCTACATCCTGGAAGTGTACTACCGCCACTTGCCGCTTTATTCCCGGGTACAGCTCTGATTGGCCCGGGCGGCTCTCTTTCCCCGGGGCCTGGACTTTGTACGTGTTTAGCAGCCCGTTGAAAAACACAAGTTTGGGAGGGCGAGGCTCCTGCCGAGCCGCTTTTTTCAGGATGTGCAGGGAATCTTATAACGCGTTTTCATTTCAAATGGACTTTTTCAACGGGCTGTTAGCGTGCCAGCATAAGACGGAGCGTTTCCAGAGCAAAAAGTGTCGATTTTTGTCCGGCGAGCCCCGGGCTTGGAGCCCGGGGAGAGCCGAAGAAACGCATTCGGTTGTTTTTCTCCGCCAGCTGAAGCTGGCGGCTCGCCGTTGTTGGTTGTTCTTGC
>JALSGI010000285.1 GCA_026982835.1 Planctomycetota bacterium
TTCCAATCACCCTCCTTCCTAAGCTGCCCAGCCCTCCCAAAGCAACACCAATTTGTGTAGAACAACCAGGTCGTCAGACCCCCGGAAGGCAGCGTTTTTTCTTATCCTTTAGCATCCCGAAGGGATGCCAGATGAAGGAACGGTCCCTTGGTTTCTGGCACCCCTGCCGGGGTGCTGGGTATGGTAATGGCCGTGCCTTCCGGTGGTCTCCGCTTCGCTACGACCACCGGCTACAAGGCTGGCAAGCCTTCGGCTTGCTTTTGATCTGTGAACGCTTCGTCTTGTACATGCACGCTAAACACGTACCCGGCTAAAAGCCGGGGGCTTGCCAAACACGTTATCTCACACCAACCAGCGAGCCGCTCATCGTCCGCCGGCGGATGGCGCGGGCTTGGAGCCGGCGGAGAAATCCCGTGCAGTCAGGGGCAGCCATCTTTGGCGCAAAACCAAGCGGCCAAACCACTTCGGCTTGGCCGCCTGAATTACAAGCGAGGGCGACGGGACTCGAACCCGCAACCACCGGATCGACAGTCCGGTACTCTAACCGATTGAGCTACGCCCCCGTCGGGTCCGGGGGGAGGGGCTGCTTAAAGCAAGCCAGTTTCCCACACGGGCATAAAAACCTTATCGCCCGAAACCACCCGGTTCTTCGACAAGTTTAGCGTGGCGGGGGCCAGGATCAAGGGGGGCTTGCGGCCCCCGGGGACAGCCTTGCCAGGGGCGAGGTTTTCTCTCGCACCGCCGCTACGCTTTGGAGTGGTTCCCCTCGGAGGACTTGGGTTCACTCATGCCCAACTGTCGCATTTTGCGGTAGAGGTTCGAGCGGTGCAGGCCCAGCCGCCGGGCCACATCGACCATCCGCCCCTGGCACTGCTGGATCGTCTGCTCGATATATTGGATCTGGAATTGCCGCGTGGCTTCCGAAAGGGGCAGCCCCAGCGGCACTCCCGTGGCCGAGCGTTCCTCGGGGGCCAGGATCAGCCCCAGGTCGCCACGGCGGATCACCTCGCCGGTGAACAGGTAGGCCAGGCGTTCCATCAAGTTGCGCAGCTCGCGCACGTTGCCCGGCCAGGAGTGTTCCAGCAGGGCTTGTTGGGCTTCGGGGGCCAGTTCCGGCACCGGGCGTCCGATCCGGGCACAGAACCGCTGGAGGAAGTGTCGGGCTAGCAGCAGCACGTCCTCGCCCCGCTCGCGCAAGGGGGGAAGCGTGACCGTGACCACGTTGAGCCGGTAGAACAGGTCCTGGCGGAATTTGCCTTTTTGGACTTCCTGGGCCAGGTCGCGGTTGGTGGCGGCCACCACCCGCACATCCACCGGGATGGGCATGTTTCCCCCCACGCGGACGATCTCTTTTTGCTCGATGGCCCGCAGCAGCTTGGCCTGGCCCTCGGGGCTCAGCTCGCCGATTTCGTCCAGGAAGAGCGTGCCGCCGTGGGCGTGCTCGAACTTGCCGATGCGGAGCTGGTCCGCCCCGGTAAAGGCTCCCTGCTCGTGCCCGAACAATTCGCTCTCCAGCAGCGTGGCCGTCAGCGCCGCGCAGTTGACCGCCACCAGCGGGCGTCCGCGTCGGGGGCTGTGGTAGTGGAGCATTTGGGCCACGACCTCTTTGCCTGTGCCGTTCTCCCCCAGCACCAGCACGCTCAGTTCGCTGCCGGCCACGCGGAGCACCGTATCCCGCAACGCCTCGATGGCCGGGGAACGGCCGATCATTTCGACTTCCTGGGCCGCTTGCTCGGCCACCACCTGGTTGGCCCGCAAAAGCTCTTGCAGCGATTGCACGTTGGCCAGGGCCACGGCCGCCTGCTGGGCCAGCTCTTCCAGGGCCAGTTGATCCTGCGGGGTGAACTCCCCTTGGAGCTTGTTCAACACCTGGAAGGCCCCCAGCACCCGTTCCCCTTTTCCCCGCAGGGGGACACACAGCACCGACTCGGTGCGGAAGCCGGTCTGGCGATCCACCTGGCGATTGATGAGGCTTTGGTCCTCACCGGGATTGACCCGCATCGGGACTCCCTCCCGGACCACATGCCCCACCACGCCGCGGTCATCCGGCACGCGCAGTTCCTGGCCTTCTATTCCCAGGGCCGGGCGTCCCACCAGCTGACGCCGCTGCCGGTCCCAGAGGAAAATCGTGGCTCGCTGGCACTCCAACAGCTCGGTGGCCGCCTCGGCCATGTCCTGGAACAGCTCCTGCAGGCTGCGGTGCTGGCCCCAGCGGGAAGTGATCTGGAGGATGCGTTCCAGTCGCCGGGCTCGCCGCTGCGCCTCCACCCGCTGGCGGAGCGCTCCCAGGGCCTGGAAGAAGACGGAAGCCAGGGTTTCTCCCTCCGGGCCAGGCAGTCGCGAAGCATCTTCCCCGTGCTGGAAAGCGAGCACTTCCGGCTGCTGGGTCACCCGGGGCGGCGGGAAGCAGGACCATTCTGGGGCATGCACCGCCCGGCCGGTATCGGCGGCCTGGGCCGCCAGGTGGCCGGGCACGGCGGCAGCGCCGCTTTGGGCCACCGCGCGCCACTGTCCCCCTCGGGGAGCCAGCAATCCTGCGAAGGCACTCCGGGCCGCCTCGCGCAGCAAGGGGAGCGTTTTGGCCAGAAACAGCTCTTCCTGGTCGGTGGCTGCTCCCAGCCAGAGCACTTGGGCCAGCGCGGCCCCCAGCGGATGGTCTTCCGGCAAGCCCTCGGGGGCAGGAAATGCCTGGGACGGTGCAGCATGTGCCATGGCCGAAGTTCTCAACGGAGCAGATAGCGTGTTTGGAACGTGCCCAGCGGCGCAATAGGAGATAGTCCCTGCAATCGCTCGCAGGCCAAGGCCCCCACCCGGTAGAGGCCAAGCTCCCATAGAATACGCCGCCGGGGGCGCCCGTCCAAGCAGTTTCCAGCACCTGGGCCGGGTACGATGTCCGGCGTGCGCCGTGCGGGCTGCGCTGTTGCGCCGGAGCTGGCGCTGCGAGGGGCTTGGAGGCGCGGAGGCGTGGGGCATGGCGAGCCGCCGGCGTAAGCCGGCGGTTGAACGGCGAGCCGCCAGCTTCAGATGGCGGAGAACAGCGAGCCGGAGCACGAGCTCCCGGAGGCGGCAGGGCCGCCAGCCACTGGGAGCTTCCGCTCCGGTGCAAGAAAACAGATCACAGCGAGCCGGGAGCGTAAGCTCCCGCAGACGATAAGAGAGCGGCGCAGGATTGCCGTGCTCTCCGTGGCTTACGCCCACGGCCCCCGGCTGCAAGAACCAACGCCAGCGGCAATACAACCGTGTGCTCACGCCCGCGGCCGGGCTGGCCGAACTTTCCCCGGCAAGTTGGCTTGGCTTTCCCGCGTCGGTATCCTTGGAAAGACTCGCTGGAATCCCAAGCCGGGCTGGAAGCTGCCGGGCCGTTTCTGCTTCTTCCCCGAGCGAGAGTGGGCCGATGAACCAGCCGAACAAACTCGATCAAGAACGCCAGCTCCTCCTGCAGGCCCAAAAACAAGGCACCCTGGCCACGCTGGCCGCCTGGGTGCGGCTCTCCGGGCCCGGCTGGCTGCAAAGCGCCATCACCCTGGGCGGCGGCTCGCTGGCCAGCAGTCTCTACCTGGGCGTGCTGGCCGGGATGAGCCTGCTGTGGCTGCAACCGCTGGCCATGATCCTGGGCATTGTCATGCTGGGGGCCATTGGCTATGTGACGCTCTCCACCGGGGAGCGTCCCTTTCGGGCCATCAACCGGCACGTGAACCCGGTGCTGGGCTGGAGCTGGGCTCTGGCCTCCCTGGCGGCCAGCATGGTGTGG
>JALSGI010000286.1 GCA_026982835.1 Planctomycetota bacterium
CCCACGCCCCCAAGCCCCCACGCCCCCAAGCCTCCACGCCCTCCGCCGGCTGACGCCGGCGGCTCGCCACTCAACCGCGGGCTAACGCCCGCGGCTCGCCGGTTGCAAGAATTGGCGTTTGTTCTCGCCGCGGAGCGGAAGCTCTCCGCGGCGGTGGCGCTGTTAGGAGTCCAGCTGTCGGCCCAGCTCGTAAATCTCCTCGGCATCCAGCACCAGGTCGTTTTGCTCAAAGGCCCGAGCGATGGCCCGGCGGTGAATCTTCATCTTGGTGCCGCCTATGCCTACGGCCCCGTAGCAAACTTTACCCTCCCGCTGGGCGGCCTTGTCGGTGGCCTGCACTCCCTGGATGCCGGCCGGGGGCACGGCGTTGAGATCGATCAACAGCTCCACGGGGGAAGATTGCCACATCTCTTGAGAAAGCAGTTGCACCCCGGCGGCTCCGGCCGCCAGCACCGCCCGGACCTGGCCCAAGGCCGACCGAAGCGCATCGGCCCCGGCGGTCTCCAGCGGCTGAAGCCGGGCTTTGGGATACTTGAGCAGCACGGCCTCCACCACCCGCTGGGCGCGCTGCAGGGAGCGGGAGCCCACCTGCACCGAGTAGCCTTCGCGGGCCAGCAGCCGCGCGGCCCGGGAGCCCACCGGCCCCGTGCCACCCAGCACCAACACCGGCCCCGGGGCAGGCACATGCCGCACCACGGCCAGTACGGCCGCGGCAGCCGTGGTGTTGGAGCCGTTGGGGTCCAGCACCACCGAGACGCGCATGGGGCCGAAGAAAGCTTTTGTGACAGCCTGGGCCACTGCCTCGGCCGCAGCCACGTCCGAGCCGCCGATGAAGATGGCCGTGCGATGCAACTGCTCCGGCCCGCGGGTGAAAATCGCCCCGTGAACCAGGCCCACGGCCCTCTCCGGCGTCACGCCCCCGTAGGGCAACAGCACCTCGGCCCCAGCGTCCAGGGCCGTGATGGCGTCGAAGCTGGAGGGCAACGAGTCGGTATCCAGTTGCAGCAGGATGTTTCGCACCGCCGGGGTTCCTTTCCCAATACGAAATACGAACCAGGAAGTTGTCCGCGACGCGCCGGGCACGATCATTGCGCGGTTTTCGCCGAGCGGCCCGATTCATGGTAACGCGCCGCCGCAGCGAGAAAAGCCGCCGGTGCCCTCCGCGGCAGGTGGCATGAAAAAACCCCCGCCGAGGCGAGGGCGTTTCTAGAATCCTGGACTGAAAATTTCCTTCAACAGCAGCATCCAGAAACTCTTGCAGGAACCTTATTGAGACAGGTAATCGTAAGCAGCTTCGGCCGCTTTTTCGCCTGCCCAAGCTCCAGCAATGCCGCCGATGATCCCGCCAACCACGCCACCAATGGCCACTCCAATGGGCCCGCCGACCGAACCAATGGTGGCCCCGGCCATGGCTCCGGCTTCCGCGCCGGCCCAACCACCAGCAGCTTCCGCTGCAGCCTTCGTTGCCCCCTTGTAATCTCCCTGGTAAGTCTTCTGAAGAACTCCCACGCCTTCCACAGCAACCGTGACGGGTCCTGCAGTTCGGCCCAGCCCGCGGAGTGCACGGCTACTTTTGACCAGCGTCGAAGTGCCCCTGCTCAGCTCCCGGCGCACTGGCCGGCCAGGACGAGGAACACGAATCCCGGTTCGCTTGGCCGAGGGATAACGCGGGCGGCTGTTCATGGTGGTCTTTGCTAGCCTCGGCACCCGCTGGCCGACCCGAGTCCAGTGCTTGAAGACGTGTTTCTTGGCAGCTTGGAGCAACTCATTCCGCGTCCGCAGAGGAGCACCACAGGGAAGCCGCTTGATGATCTGTCCCTGGTCCAGAGCATCCTTGAGACGCTGCCACTTCCCGGACAAGGGAATTTTGCGTTGCTGGCAGTTGCCGAGCCTTGTGCGTAGCTTCTTCTCCAATTCCTTGAAGGTGTCTGCATCGGTCAGGATATCCATCCCCTTGTACTTGGGATCCTCTAGGGCATTCATCACCCCTTGAAACCCGCTTTTGGCCTGGATGCGACGCAGGACTTTGCCGGTCCGCACGTCCACCTCCAAAATATCCGCCGCGTGGTGTGGATTGCCCAGCATGCTGGTTGGCACCCACCGGGTGGGTTTTCCCAAGGCCCGCATGCGGCTGTTGACGGTGTTGGAACTGATGGCTTCCAGGGCTTTTCCGCGGCGGCTAGGTTCCGTACTCTTCCAATAATCTTCAAAGGAACCATAGCTGCGGACGGCGTGCTCGCTCACCGTGCCCACAGTCTTGTCCAGCACCTTTTGGGGATGCAGATTCGGCACACGGATGTGGGTCCCTGGAGCGTAGTCGGCCATCTGGGCAGTTTGAGCCTGAACTTGCCCTGCCAGCAGAACGAACAGCAGCATGCCGAGACGAATTTTGTTCCTCATGATTCTTTTCGGTACTCTCCTGTTTTTAGGTGCTTTCTTGCTCCTTTTGCCTCCTGGGGGTTACCAGCCCTACTGTTTTGGTTCTGCTTTCCTCCTGGCTTGCGTAGCAGCCCCTTTCTACAGGGAAAAACGCGGCTTGCCTTTTTCTTCTGACAACCGGGAAGGTTTTTGGTGCGTTTACCCCGAGGAGGGCTCCAGAGGCCCCGGGATTCCCAGGGTGGATATGGAGGAGGAGCCGAGGTGGTGTGCTTTGGAACCTAGTTGCTTTGCATCGAAAGGGAGACGTTTCTCTTCTGCCGTTTTGAGCTCAACCCGCATCCCCGTGGCCCTGTTTGCCGCCGGGCGGTTGCACGCCGAAGGTCCCTGGGGGAAGATCTACCGATAGCGGCTTGCGGCCCGCTCCGTGCCCCGGTGCTTCCGCTCTTGGCAAGCCAGGAGCTTCCGCTCCCCCCAAGGCGACAGGGTCGCCAGAGGCTGCGAGCATCCGCTCCCAGTGCGAGAACAAGCGAAAAGCCGGCGGCTCTGGCGGGACGGAAGTCCGGGGCTTGCCAGGGAAAAACCACCGCTTTCCAGGACGCCAGGCACCATGAACCAACCCACCGACCCCGCCCCGCCGGAAAAACAACTCACCCACCTGGACGCCCAGGGGCAGGCGCAGATGGTCCACGTGGGCGAAAAGCCCATCACGCGGCGTATGGCCCGGGCAAGCGCCGTGGTGCAGATGCAGCCGGAGACGCTGCAATTGATCCAGCAGGGCCGGGTGTCCAAGGGGGAGGTGCTGGCCGTGGCCCGGGTGGCCGGCATCATGGCCGCCAAGCGCACCGGCCAGCTGATCCCGCTTTGCCACCCGCTGGTGCTGGACCAGGTCGAGGTGCACTTCCAGGTGCAAGAGCCGGATCGGCTGCGGGTGGAGGCCACCGTGCACCTGCAAGGGCGTACCGGGGCGGAGATGGAAGCGCTGACCGCCGCCACGGTGGCAGCGCTTACCATCTACGACATGTGCAAGGGCGTGGACCGCCGGATGCGGATCGGCCCGGTGCAACTGGAAGAAAAACACGGCGGCCGCAGCGGCTCCTGGCAGCGGGAAAACGGCCCCGGCCCGGCTCCGCAGGGAGAAGAAGCAGAGGATCCGCTCGATGAGGCAAGTCGGAAATGAACGTCCTGCAACTTCGCCTGCAAGCGGCGGATTCCTGTTCTGGCGTGGCAGGGGGTGGGCTGGAGATGTTTATCGACGGGCAGGATTTGCTGGAGCTGGTCCGCCAGGTGGAAGTGCCGTTTGCCCAGGCTGAGGGTTGCCCGCAACTTGCCGGGGCTTAGGCCACGCTGCCTGCCACGGTGGTCC
>JALSGI010000287.1 GCA_026982835.1 Planctomycetota bacterium
TAACTGGCAAATTGCCCAAGTGGTTGCAAGAGCAGTTTGTCCCGCTCATGCTCTAAGCAGGCAATCGACGGCACCGGCAGCAGTGCTGGTGCCCCGGACGAGGGTTCCAGAACGCTTGCGGAGGACCGGGCATGCCCATCGCCGTGTTTACCAAGAGCTTCCAGGATCGCTCGATTCCCGAGGTGTGCCGCATCTTCAAGCGTTTGGGCGTGGACGGGCTGGACCTGACGGTGCGGCCCGGCGGCCACATCCATCCCAAGGACGCCCAGGAGCTGCTCCCCCAGGCCGTGCTGGCCGCGCACCACCAGAACCTGCGCGTGCTGATGCTCACCACCTCGATCACCCAGGCCGATCGCGCCGCGGAAAAGCTGCTCACCGCCGCGGCCCAGGAGGGGATCACGCGGGTGAAGCTGGGTTACTATCGTTATCCGGGCTTTGGCCAGTTGCAGCGGCGCATCGACGAAGTGAAGCGGCAGCTGGAACGCATCGCCCGGCTGGCTCGGCCCCTGGGCGTGCTGCCCTGCGTGCACATTCACTCCGGGCCGTACATTCCTTCGCACGGGACGATGCTTTACGAGCTGCTGCGGGACTTCGACCCTCAGGAGCTAGGAGCCTATGTGGACACGTTGCACATGGCCTTGGAGGGCGGCGGGGCCGGGTGGCGGCAGGGGCTGGACTTGCTGGCTCCGTGGATCGCCCTGGTGGCGGTGAAGAACTTCCGCTGGCAGCCGGGTCGGCGCGACCGCCACGGCCAACTACGCTGGGAGACCCGAAACTGCCCCCTGGCCGATGGCGTTTCGCCCATCCCTGAGTTCGTCGCCTGTCTGCGTCGGTTGGGCTACCAGGGCACGTACTCCCTGCACAGCGAGTACAAGGGGAAGCACAGTTTCCGCGACCTGGACACCGAGGGCTGCATCCGCCAGACGGCCGAGGACCTGAAGTTCTTCCGCCCGCTGCTGGCAGGGGATATCTCCCCGTAGCCTGGCCGTCTCTGCCGGGCCGGGGACGTTCCAGGCGGCAAAATGCTTTTCCCCGGCCGCGGCACCACCCGGCAAGGGAGAAAAGGGGCTTCCGCTCTGGAGAGGCAAGGGGGAATCGGCCGAGAAAGCAAAACAGCCCACCGCTTCTTGGTTGTTTCCGCACCCAGGGCGGTCTATAATTTGAATGGAACAGAGTACCACGGCATCCGGCACTGGAGCTGTAGGCTTGGCTGAGAAGCGGATCCTGTACCTGGCCTCCTCGCCGACTCCCGAAGACGAGCTGAAGGAGCTGCAAAGGATCGGCCACGTGGTGGTCGTCACCACCCTGGACCAGGCGGCTCAGTGTTTGTGTTCCCAGAAGTTCGACCAGGTGGTTATAGCCTCCGGACAGTCCCCGGAGGCTTTTCCTTTGGAACAACTGTTCCAGGCCCAGTTCCTCATCGCCTGCTTGCCCGACGGGGTGGTGCTGCTGGATCGGAACAACACGGTGCTTTGGGCCAACCAGCACTTCCGCTCCTGGTGTGCCGAGGAGCCGGTGGGGCGGAACTTCTATCGCGCCTTGGGCAGTCCTGAGATCGTCGGCCCGGACTTCTGCCCCCTGCACACCGCCTTGAGCACTCGCAGCATGAGCCACTCGGTGCTCAAGACCTCCCAGGGGCGCTACTACCGCATCCACACCACGGCCCTGAGCCGGGACAATTCCCCCCCGCGGCACCTGGTGGTGACGGTCCGCGATGTGACCGAGGAGGTGCAGCAGCAGCAGAAGATGGAGGCGATCCACCGGGCCGGGATCGACCTGGCGGACCTGAAGCCCGAGCACCTGCCCATGTCCGTCCAGGACCGCATCGAGTTGCTCAAAAGCAAGATCGTCCACTACACGCAGGACCTGCTCCACTACGACACGGTGGAGATCCGCCTGCTGGACCGAAGCACCGGCCGCCTGGAGCAGCTGCTGAGCGTGGGCATGGAACCGGAGGCGGCCGACCGGGTCCTCTACGCCAAGGCCGAAGGCAACGGCGTGACCGGCTTCGTGGCCGCCACGGGCAAAAGCTACCTGTGCAGCAACACCGAGTGCGATCCGCTCTACCTGCCCGGGGCCAAGGGGGCCAAAAGCTCGATGACCGTGCCGCTGGTGCTGCACGAGGAGGTGATCGGCACCTTCAACGTGGAGAGCCCCCAGCCGGACGCCTTCGACGAAGGCGACATGCAGTTCCTGGAGATCTTCTCCCGGGACGTGGCCATGGCGCTGAACACCCTGGAGCTGCTGGCCGCCGAAAAGGCCACCACCGCCCAACGCCAGACCGAGGCCACCTTCTCGGCCGTGGCCCTGCCCATCGACGAAATCCTCAACGACGCCGTGACCGTGATCGAGCAGTACATTGGGCACGACCCCGACGTGGTCCAACGCCTGCAACGCATTGCCGCCAACGCCCGGCAGATCAAGGCCGTGATCCAGAAAGTGGGCGAGGAGATGAGCACCCAGGTGCCCGGCCACGTGCACAACTGGAAAATCCAGAATCCCCACCCGGAGCTGCGGGGGCGGCAAGTGCTGGTGGCCGATGCCGACGACGCCGTGCGCAGCGCCGCCCATCAGCTCCTGGAACGCTACGGCTGCGTGGTGGAAACGGCCCGCGGCGGCCAGGAAGCCCTCCGCATGGTGCGCAATCTCTCCGGCTCGCGGGGCTACGACTGCATCATCGCCGACATCCGCCTGCCGGATATGAACGGCTACGAGCTGATGCTGGCCCTGCGGGAGATCCTCGACCCGGTGCCGCTGGTGCTGATGACCGGCTTCGGCTACGATCCCAGCCACTCTATCGTGCGGGCCCGCCAGGCGGGGCTCAAGGCCGTGCTCTACAAGCCGTTTCGGGTGCAGCAGCTGCTGGAGACGGTGGGCCGCATGGTGCTGCGGCACCAGCCCTCGCAGGTCTCCGGTTAGCCGCAGCAAAACAAAAGCAGCAGGCAGCCGCACGCGTGAGCGTGCGGTTGGCGAGCCCCCGGCTTTGTACGTGTTTAGCGTGCCAGCATAAGATGGAGCGTTTCCAGAGCAAAAACGAGTCGGTGCTTCTCCGGCGAGCCGCGTGCGTCAGCACGCGGTTGTATTGCCGCTGACGCTGGTTCTTGCAGCCGCGAGCCGTGGGCGTAAGCCCACGGAGAGCACGGCAATCATGCGCCGCTTTCTTATCGTCTCCGGGAGCTTACGCTCCCGGCTCGCCGTTTGTGGAAGTCGGCGCCGATTCTTGCCCCGGTGCGGAAGCACCAACGCAAGACCCAGGACCCAAGACCCAAGACCCTTGCTCCTGTCCCGCTGGTCTTTTGGGGGCCTGCTGCGTAGGATGCAGGCTTTGCCGGGATGCCGGTCCACAGCACACTTTCCTCTGCTGAAACGGATGCCGCTGGTGTGAGTGCGTTTTGGGCGTGGTCGGTGCTAGGGCTGGTGGCCTTGGGCCACTTCGCCTGGTGGCTGCGGGTGAGCAACGCCGCCCACGCCACCGCCTGGCCCAAGGGGCTGGTGCGGGCCGTCTCGTTGGCATCGCAAGTGGTGGCCGCAGTGGGCGTGCTGGCCCTGGGGCTGGCCGGGGGGAAGGCCGCCTTGCGGGGGATCGCCCCACTGCTGGAGCTTCCCGCCGCCTGGGGCTTGGGGCCGCCGGGGCGCTGGGCGGCCTGGGGCTACGGGGGGTTTTGCTTGCTTTGGGCCGTCAAGACGCTGGCCCTCTGGAGCTGGAGCCGCTGGCAAGGTCCCCCGGCGGAGCTGC
>JALSGI010000288.1 GCA_026982835.1 Planctomycetota bacterium
AAGGCCACCACCGAGACCACCAGCACCAGCGGTCCCCCGGCCCGCAAGTAGTCCCGCGGCTGGTAGCCCCCGGGGCCCATCACCATCAGGTTGGTCTGGTATCCCACCGGGGTAAGAAAGCTGCAGCTTGCCGCCAGGGCGATGGCCATGACGAAGGGGCGGGGGTTCCAGCCCCCTTGCTGGGCCAGCTCCACGGCCAGCGGGAACATCAGCACGGCCACGGCGGTGTTGGTCACCGCCTCGGTGAAAAGCAGCGTGATGAAGAACACCAGGGCCAGCAAGAGCCACGGGGAGGTGGTGCCCAACAGGTGCAACAACCCTCCGGCCACGGCGTGCATGGCCCCGGTGGTGCCCAGGGCGTGCCCCAGGCCCAGAGCCGCCCCAATGGTGATGAGCACTTGCAGGTCGATGGCCGCGCGGGCCTGGGGGACGGTGAGGCAGCGGCAGGCGATCATCAGCACGGCCACGCTCAGGGCCGCCCAGGCGCTCCAGGCCGCCTGGCCGGCCAGGGTGCTGGCTGTGAGGACCGCAATCAGCACGCCCAGCAGAGCCAGGGCCACCCAAGCCCGGTCGTAACGGCCGGTCTCCGAGCCTTCCACGTCGGCCACCAGGTAGAAGTCGGGGCTGTTCTGGAACGCGCGGGCAAATCCGCTTCGGGTTTGCAGCAGCAGCGTGTCGCCCGGCTCCAGGCGGATGTCGCCGATTTTGCTGGGCAGCCGCGCCCCGTTGCGATGCACGGCCACGATGGCCGCCCCGTAGAGCTGGCGAAACCGGGCCTCGCGTACCGTGGTGCCGATCACCGGCGAGGAGGCCGAGAGAACCACTTCGGTCAGGTGGCGGCGATGGCGTCGCTTGGGGTGGACCTCGTAGGTGACATCCGCGGCCGGCACCAGCCCGGGGATCTTCTCCAGGTCGGCAATGGTGGAAACGATGCCGGTGAACACCAGGCGGTCCCCGGCGCGGATTTCGTCCTCGGGGGTGACCGGGGTGATGATTTCCCCGTTGCGGTCGATTTCGATGAGGAACAGCCCGGGCAGGTGGCGCAAGCCCGCCTCCTCGACCGTCTTGCCCACCAGGCGGCATTCCGGCTGCACGAGCATTTCCACCAGGTACTCGCGGCGTTTCTGGCCCACCTGGGCCACGAGCTCCGTGCGGTCCGGCAGTCGGCGGTAGCCCCAAAGCAGCAGGTACGCGGCTCCGGCCAACGCGCAAGGCAGCCCCACCAGGCCGATCTCGAACAGGTGCATGGGCCGCAGTTGATGCTGCTGGGGATGCTCTTGCCAGGCTTGGTAGAGCATGCTGTTGACCACCAGGTTGGTGCTGGTGCCGATCAGCGTGCAGGTTCCCCCGAGGATGGCCAGGTAGCTGATCGGCAGCAGCAGCCGGGAGGGGGAGATGCCGCGGCGGCGGCACCAATCCACCACCACCGGCACCAGCATGGCCACGATGGGGGTGTTGTTGGTGAAGGCCGAGAGTGCCAGCACCGGGGGGGCCAGCCGCACCAGGGCCGTCCGAACCGTGGCCACGCGGCCCAGCACCCAGTGCCCGATCATGTCCAGCACCCCGGTCCACCGCAGCCCTCCGGCCACAACAAATAACGCGGCGATGGTAAACAGCACGGGGTTGGCAAATCCGACCAGGGCCTGCTGGGGCGTCACCACTCCGCAAAGCGTCAGCACGGCCAAGGCAGCCAGGAACAGAAAATCGGCGGCCACCGCCCGGCGTCGCTGCAGCAGGACGAACAACACGGCGACCACCGCCAGCGTGAACCAGGCTTGCCAGGTCATGACGACTCGGTGCTGGAGGAGCGGCCCGACAAAAACACAAAACCCCGGCGGACCGTGCCCTTCTCTTTTCTTTCTGAAGCAATTTTTTCCGAAGCAATCGGCAGGGTTTACCACAACCGAGGCGGAACTACCACGGCAAATCGCAATTGTTACTAATTTAACTTAAAAGATAAAGTATCTCCAACCTCTTGGGTTTTCCGATCTCGGGGAAGCAGTTGCGGCACCCAGCATCTCCGGAATGACCCATTTATCTCATCCACTGCTTTTTATCTGTGCTTTGCTGCTTTGCTAACGGCCCCAGATTGTGCAAGCCGATACTTTTCCATGTCTCAGCAGGCAGCAGAGGCTCGCCGATGCGCCCCCATGGATGGCCCGCCCCCCCGGTGCTGCCCCCCAAATGCGTCCTGTTGATGGTTCCAACCCGGGAGGAATACGGAAAATGAGACACTTGACGCTACTTCTATGGGCCGCGGTGAGTGCGGGAAGCTGGCAGTTTGGTTGGGCTCAGCAACCCTCGTGGAGCGAAGAACCCTGGACCCAGGCGTTTTCCGACTCCTTGGACCAGGCGGCCTGGTTAGCTCGGCAGTGGTGGGAAACCCTGCAAAGCCAGGCGGGAGCCTGGTCGGCCCAACTCCAGCAATCCCTGGCCCAAGAACCTGCCTTGCCGCAGCAGCTTCCCGGCAGCCCGCCGGTGGCCAGGCAAGCCACCGGGCCGCAGCAAGTGCCTCTGCCCCTTTCCCAGCAACCGGCCCCGGGCCAGCTGTGCCCCCATTTGCCCGATGAACAACCCCTGCTCCCCCAGGGGGCTTCTTCCTTGGGAGAACTACAAGGATGGTTCCAGGCGGTGGATGATGCCTTGGACCGGGCAGCTGCGGAAGCTACCACTGGAGGGGAGCCGAAAGCCGCCTGCCTGCCGCTGGTGGCCCCCCCGGCCTCCGTGGCCGCCTCCACCGAAGCACACCAAGACCACCTGGTCCTGGAGGAAGAGTCCGGCTGCGGGTGTTTCGACAGCTCGGTGGAATCCCTGCCGTTGGCCGACCTGGTGCGCGATCTTCGCCACAGCGCCGGGGATCAACTGGCCCTGCAACTGAACGAAGAGAGCGACGGGCTGCACGACCCGCCGGTGGCCACCCTCCCGGCTCCCCAAGAGGAAACCAGCAACCTGGCCGTGACCGCCCCTTGGCTGGAGGAATGCGACGACTTTTGCCACATGGACGCCCTGGGTCCCAGCCAGGTGGAGATCACCTCCCGCCCGCCCTATGCTAGCACCTGCGGCAATGCAATGCGTGCGGCGGGGGAAGAACTGCTGCGACGAAGCTCCCTGGCCCTGGAGCGGATTGCCCGCGGCTTCCACGAAGCTTGGCAGATACTCCGGGGAGAGATGACGCGGGACGAAGCCTCGCCGCAGCCCGCCCTGCCAGAAAACATCCCCCACAACGCCCGGCGAATCCAGGAGGGAGACATCGGCCTGTAAGAGAAAAACCCTGCCAGTCCCGCTTGCCCGCTTCCTTGTTCCAGGAGGCGGGCATTTTTGCGCCATTGGCCGCTACTGGGCATCATTTCGGCCCTTCTCGTTGCTTGACGGAACAACACAAGCCAAACTTGAAGTAAACAAACAATTTTCGTTGACAGGCCCCAAAAGACGAATCACCCTAAAAGAGCGTACTCGAAGGATCGCATGCTGGATCGTGCTCGGCCAGGGAGCCGATCCTTCCCGGGATGCCTCATACCGGACCTGCGGGCGGAGGCTCCAGGTGGGGGGGCATGCTGGTTTTTCGGGCAATTTTTGCTTGGCATTTTTTGGCCGTTTTGTCTAGAATCCAAGATGCGCAACCGAGTCTCTTCACCCCGATCTTTTCTCCCCATGGTGCTCGTGTCGGAACAGGCGGGCACACGCAAACGCGGCAATCCGAAACAAGGAGCCGAAAACATGTGGCGACCCATTTCTTCCGTTCTGTGTGGGCTGGTTCTGTGGGGCTTGGCCACGGCCGGTGCCTTGGCCCAATCCACTGCCCCTGCGCGGCTGGAGTGGTTCCAGAACTACTACGCGCTGACCCTTACCACCAAAGCGGAACTGCCGGAGCTGAAAGTCTGCCAGGTGGTGGTGTTGATGGACACCTCGGCCAGCCAAAGCGGCAAGTACCGCGACAAGGCGCTGGAGGCCCTGGATGCCCTGGTGGAACAACTGCCCGAGGGTGCCCGACTGCAACTAGTGGCCGTGGACCTGGACGCGGTGGTGCTGACCTCCTCGTTCGTCCGCCCGGATAGCCCTCAGTGGAAACAAGCCCTGGAGAAGCTGCGCAAGCGGGCACCGCTGGGCACCACCGACCTGCCGCTGGCGGTGCGCAAAGGAGCCGAGCTGCTGGCCACCAAAGACCAACTGCCCGGGCGGATCGTGTATATCGGCGACGGGGTCAGCTCGGTGAACCTGATCGGCCCGGAGCAAATGAAAGAACTGGCCTCGCTGCTGCGCAAGCAACGGGTGCCGTTTCTGGGCTATGCCGTGGGTCCGCAAACCGACCTGTTCGTGCTGGCCACACTGGCCATGCACAGCGGCGGGCGACTGTTTGTCGATGCCCCGAAAGTCACCGCCCAGGAAGCCGGGCAGTTCCTGGCCCTGGCTGCGCGCAAGCCGGTGCTGTGGGACGTGCAGGTGAAATTGCCCCCGCAGGTCAAGTCGATCCTCCCCCAGCCGATTCCCCCGCTGCGGGTGGACCGGGAACTGGTGCTGGTGGGCCAGGCGGAAGTGAAGCCGGGTCAGAGCTGGGCGGTGCAGGTGCAGGCCCAGCCGGAAAACGGAAATCAAAAACTGCAATTCCAGTACCAGCTCACCGCTCCGCCGCACACCGAAGACGTGGCCTTCCTGGCCAACGTGGTGGAATCGGCCGCCGGGAACCAAGGGGTGCTGCTCCCCTTGCTAGGGCGTAACGGGCTGGGCGTGCTGCACCACCTGGCCGTGGACACGGCGGAACAATTGATCCAGTTCGGCCGCCTGGCCCTGGCCATGGAGCGTCCCGAACAGGCCCGCCGCCTGGCCCAGCAGGCCCAGCGGCTCAACCCGGCCCAACCGGCCGCCGCCTTGCTGACCAAGGCCGCCGTGCAGGCCCAGCAGCCGGCCGGGGAACAACCTGAAGCGATCGTGCTGCAACCCGAGGCGGGGGACGAAGACCAGGCGGCCAAGCAACTGGAGCAATTTGAGCGGGATCGGGCCGTGCTGGTGGGTCGCTTGCAGGCCCAGGTGCAGTATGTCATCAACGAAGCCCGGCGGCAGATGCGGCAGAACCCCGAGTCGGCCATCAACAACCTGAAGCTGATCCGCGAAACCGTGCTGGCCGCCCCCTTCCTGGACGCCCAACAACGCAACCAGTTGGTCAATCAACTGGAAGTGGCCCTGCGGGAGGCGACCCGGCAGCGAGAACAAGTGGAAGAGATTCGCCGCTTCCAGGCCCAGCAAGAGGCCATCCGCCGCGATCAGCAGCGGCTCAACGAGGAGCTGAAGCGCAACGAAGAGAAGATCTTCCAGATCATGGAACGGTTCGACGCCATCATGGAACAGATCCACGTCAGCGAAGGGCGAGAGCTGGGAGATGCCATCCGCGATGCGGAAAGCCAGGCGGATGCGGCCATTCGGCGGGATCGCAACAACCCAGCCATCGCCGCCGCGGCGTTCAACGCCACCATGCTTGGCTCGCTGCGGGACGCGCAAAACCTGCGCCGCGACCGTATCCGCGGGGTGCTCTATACGCTGCGAGCGGTGGAACACTCGCACATCCCCACCCCGGATGAGCCTCCGGTGGTGTATCCTCAGGCCGACGTGTGGCGTGAGCTGACCGAGCGGCGGAAAGAGTACCAGGCGGTGAGTCTTTCCAACACCAGCCCGGCCGCCCGCCGCATCCGGGAGGCGCTAGACCAGGAGGTGGACTACGATATCCCCGAAGGGAGTACCCTGGAAGACGCGATCAAGATGATCCAGAGCCGTCACAATATCCCCATCCACATCGACCAACGCGGCCTGGAAGACGTGAACGTGACGGTGGAAACGGAAGTGAGCGGCTGGCTGCGCGGGGTGACGCTCCGTACTGCCTTCAAGCGGATGCTGGACAACCTGGAGCTGGCCTACTACATCGACGAAGAAGTGGTCGTCATCACCTCCCGCGACAAGGCCGCCGAGCACCTGATCACCAAGGTGTACCCGGTGGGCGACCTGGTGGTACCGTTGTTCAACCCGGGTGCGATGGGCGGGATGGGCATGTTCGGCGCCTTTGGGAGCATGGGCGGGGGGTTTGGTTCCGGGATGATGGGCTTTGGCGGCGGGATGATGGGAGGCTTTGGCGGCGGAATGATGGGCGGGGGGTTTGGCGGCGGGGGCTTCGGTGGCGGCTTTGGCGGCGGTGGTTTTGGCGGCGGCTTTGGCGGTTTCCGGGTGGATTCGCACCCCGGCGCCTGGAAAGCCTTCGAGGTGAAATCCCGACCGCAAGGGGACCAGGACGCCGCCCCGACCCAAAAGGCGGAAAAGCCTGCCACCAAGCCCCAACAGCAAGCCCCGGCCATCCAACTGGCCCCAGCCCCCAAGGCCCCAGCCTCCCCGGCCAAAAAGGCTCGCCTGCTGCAAGTGCAACCCAAGCCCGGCCAAAGCCTGGAAGATGCCTGGGATGCCTACTTTGCCGCCCATACTCCGAACCGCCGGGATGTTCAGTACACCGTGCGGCGGCTGATGCACCAAAAGAAGTTCGAGGAAGTGGTGGCCTTGATCCGGGCCGCGCTGCGCAACCGGCAAGTGCAGACCTGGATGTACGAAGCCATGGCCTTGGCCATGCTGGCCGCAGACCACCCGCGCTCGGAAGTAGAACGGGCGCTGATGTCGGCCGCCGAGTGGAGCTCCAATCCCGATGAGCTGCTCTACCTGGCCCAATACCTGGGCCGGATGCAGTTCTACCGGCGGGCTTACCAACTCTGCCGCCAGGTGGACCGGATGCAGCCTGGGCGCCATGAAGTGTATGCCATGGCCCTGCAAATGGCCCGGCAAATGGACGATCCGGAGGCGATTGCCTGGGCCAGCGTGCAGGTGTTGAGCCAGGAATGGCCGCGGAAGTACCAGCAGGTGGTGGCCCAGGCCCGCTTCGCTGCCCAAGCACTGCTGGAGCGCTACCAGAAAGAAGGAAAGCAGGAGCAGGCCAAGCGGCTGAAAGCCCGAATCCAGCAAGCCCAACGCCGCGACGTGGTGCTGCTGGTGAGCTGGACCGGGGAGGCGGATGTGGACCTGATCGTCGAGGAGCCCACCGGCACGGTCTGCTCCTTCCGCACGCCCCGCACCAGCGGAGGCGGAGTGATGCTGGGCGATTACTACGCCAGCGTCTCCTCTGGTCACACCCGGGCCGGGGAAGCCTACGTGTGTGCCAAGGCTTTCTCCGGTCAATACCGGGCGGTGCTGCGGCGCGTGTGGGGGCGGCCCACCGCTGGAAAAGTGCGCGTGGACGTGGTGCTCCACTACGGCACCCCGCAGCAGAAGATCATCTCCCGGTTGGTGGACGTGGGTCAGAAGGACGCCCTGATCCTGTTCCAAGTGGACCAGGGGCGGCGCCGTGAGCCGGTGCAGGCCCACCTGCTGGCCAACGACGTGAAACAACTGGCCATGGCCCGCCAGATGATCGCCCGGCAGTTGCTGGCCGCCAGCGACCCCAGTTCCGGTGCCCGGCTGTTCAACTCCCGACGGCGTCCCTTCGTACGCGGTTTCCGTCCGGTCGTGGGCGGGGGCGCGGTGGGCTTCATGCCGGTGGTGATTTCGCTGCCGGAAGGGACTGGGTTGTTCACCCAGGCCGTGGTGTCGGCCGACCGCCGCTATGTGCGACTGACGGCCACGCCGTTTTTCAGCTTCGTGGCTGAGGTGAACACCTTCAACATGCAAACCGGCGTGGGTGGCCTGCAGCGAAACGCCCAGGGAGGTGTGGCCGGCCAAGGGCAAGGACTCTTCGGCGGCGGATTCGGCGGTGCCTTCGGTGGTGGCGGATTCGGCGGAGGAATCTAATCCCGCCCTCGGTGCCCGTTCCGGCAAAACCTTCTCCCGGCAGCACGTGCTGCCGGTTTTTTTTGGGGCCCCGCTTCGGCAAGCCGCAGACTCTCGTCAGCGCGCAGGCCGGTGGATGCCTGGAGGGACTCTTTTCCACCCGCTTCCGCGGGAGGCCGTAGATCCACTCACTACTTATCCCCCGGCCGCCGTGGCTTGCCGGCTGGGGTTTTTCTGCCAGGGCTGGCCCGGGCGGTACACGAACGGAGCCTGGGCAGTTACCTCCTCCCAGTAGAACAGCTCCGGCTTGAGTCGCTGCTGGGCCAGCAGCTTGGCCTGGTCGAAAAAGTGCGGCGACTCGGCTCGGCCGCTGGCCCCAAACTGCACCAGCGTGGCTCCCCGCACCCGAGGGCCAAACTCGAACACGCCCAGGTAGCTGGCCCCCACCACCGCGTACCGGGCTTGAGGCCCAATGCCCAACAGCCCGCCAAACAACGACGGGGGCGTGTAATAGTGCGTCAACACGGCTCCCAGCGGGCCGGGTACTCCCAGGGCCGGCAGGCTGGGACGGCGGTCGTGGAACCGCAGGGCAAACAAGTCCGGCACCACCCCTTCCGGACGCTGCATGCGGAACACCCGTCCCCAGGGCACCTTCCAGTGTCCATAGGTGGAGCGAAGCCGCCGAGCGGCCAGCACCAGGGCGCGAAACTGCTCCACCGGATCGTCCTGGTAGCGCTCCAGCATTTGCTCTCCCGGGTAGTCCGCCCCGTGCATCTCCCGGTACCACGCCTCGCACAAGGTGGCGGCCGTGGAATCCACCCGGCACCGCCCATCCCAGGCCAGCAGGTGATCCAGCAGCGGCTCGACTCTGCGGGCCAATTGGGGATGGGTCTGTTTCAACCGGGCCAAGTGCCGCTTGTACCGCGGCAGCTCGTGCCGCGCCCAGTACATCTGGGTGTCGAACACCAGGCGACACATCTGCTCGAAGGTGGCCCCTTGCAATTTGCCCAGCAGCTCCCGGCTCCGCTTGGCCCGCCGCAAGTCCCAGTCGGCGTCCCGGAACATGTAACGGGGAAACTTCCCGGGATCGGGATTGCTCTTCTGGGTAGTGAAGAACGGCGAGTTGTTGCAGTTTTGCACGTATCCGTCGGTCGGGTTCCACACCAGTGGCAGCTCTTCCACGCGGTGGAGGCCTTTCCACTGGGTCCGTGGATCGCTCCCGTCGAGCACCTTCCGCCAGTCGAATCGCGGATCGCGCCGCGGAATCCGCCCGTTGTACAGGTAAGCGATGTTCCCCTGGGCATCGGCATAGACCACGTTGAACAGCGGATAGTGTCCCCGCCGCAGCACCCTGTAGAACTCCTCCCAGCAGCGCGCCTGGATCATGGCCAAGGCCTGGTCCAGCAAGCGGGAGTCCATGGGTCCGGCCAGGCAGACGGCCAGGAAGGTGTTTTCGTCTTCCCGTCCTACCACCGGCCCGTGATGCGTGGCCCGCAGCACCACCTGGCGCCTGCTCAGCTTTCCCTCTCGCAGCACCCGAAGCGTCTCGCTCCACTGCCGAGCCCGGCGATAACCCCCCCCGTAGCGATACAACAAGGGGTCCTGGGGATGGTCGAACACCACCCGCCACACGTCCCCCACGTCCGGCTCGTTGGTCGTCAAGGCCCAGCCCAGGTGCTCGTTGTGCCCCATCGCGGGCAGCATCCCGCCCAAAAACCCCGCCCCGGAAAAGTTCCACGCCGGCTGCTCGCACACCAGGTGCACTTCGTACAGCAGGCCGAATCCAAACAGCGGCTGGTGCGGCATGGCCACCAGAAAGGCATGTCCCGAAGCGGTCCGCCCGGGAGCCACGGCCCAGGCGTTGGAACCGGCGAACGTCACCGGGGGGGGATTCATCCGCGGCAGGTAGTTGTGGTGCAGGTCGGTGTAGCGGTACAGCAGCTCCACGGCCACGTGGCGACTGAAGGCAATCGGGTACCAGGGCTCGAACCGTCGCAGCAGGCGGACCTCTTCGCCCAGGTGGGTTTGCAAGTAGTAGTTGATCCCCTGAACGAACGCCCCCAAGAGGGCCTTTTTCTGCGGCGGCAAGCGACGGTATTCCTCCTTGGCCCGCGGCACGATACGAAAAGCCCGATTCAACAAGTCCGAGTTCAATCCCCGCGGCCCGTGCACCTCCGCGTACCGCCCCAGGGCCAGCAGGTACAAGTCTTCCAGCTGAGGGAAGTAGTCTTCGGCCTGCACGTACCCGAACCCAAAAAGCACCGCCGGCAGATTCTTGCCGCGGATGTGCGGTGTGCCCCAGGCGTCGCGATAGATGACCACCTCCTGGGCCAACTGCTCAGCCGGGGGGAGAGGACTGTTCCCTTGCTCGGCCCGCAACACGCTACCGGTACCCGCAGCCACGATTGGCACCAGCAGCCATCGCCAAAGCCTCATGCCTTTGTTCCTGATGCGGAAGCAAGAGGGAGCGGAGCCTTCCATGCACTTTATTCTAGGAGGAGACCTTGCTCCGCACCAACGAAAAACCTCGGGACTCTCTCATCCCTGCTGGAGCTTGCGGCAGATGGCATCGGCCATTTCCTGGGTACCCACGGCGGTGGGATCGTCCCGGTGCGGCTTCAGGTCGTAGGTGACTTCCTTGCCTTCGGCGATCACCGCAGCCACGGCTTGCTCCAGCCGGTCGGCCGCCTCCTGCTCGCCCAGGTAACGAAGCATCAGCATCCCGGAGAGAATCAACGCCGTGGGGTTGACCTTGTTGAGCCCCTTGTACTTGGGAGCACTGCCGTGGGTGGCCTCGAACACCGCCCCGTCCTGGCCGATGTTGGCCCCGGGAGCCACCCCCAGCCCGCCCACCAACCCCGCAGCCAGGTCGCTGACGATGTCGCCGTAGAGGTTGGGCAGCACCAGCACGTCGTACAGTTCGGGCTTTTGCACCAGTTGCATGCACATGTTATCGACGATGCGATCCTCGAACTGGATGTCGGGGAACTCTTCGGCCACTTCGCGGGCCACGTGCAGAAACAGTCCGTCGCTGTACTTCATGATGTTGGCCTTGTGCACCGCGGTGACTTTTTTCCGGCCGTGCTGGCGAGCATACTCAAAAGCAAACCGCACGATCCGCCGGGTGCCTGAGACGCTGATCGGCTTGATCGACACGCCGGTCTCTTCCCCGGCGGTTTTCACCTTGCGATCCGTGCTGAGGCGGTTGATCGTCTCGATCAATTCGGCCGTTTCCGGCTTGCCCCGCTCGAACTCCACCCCCGCATAGAGGTCCTCGGTGTTTTCCCGCACCACCACCAGATCAATCGGCACATCGCGGAAGAAGGTACGCACGCCCGGGTACAGCTTGCACGGCCGCACGCAGGCAAACAGCCCCAGCTCCTGCCGCAAATAGACGTTAATACTGCGAAAGCCTGTGCCCACCGGCGTGGTGATGGGGGCTTTCAGCGCGCAGCGGGTCCGCCGGATGCTCTCCAGCACCCCTTCCGGCAACGGGGTGCCCAGCCGCTCCATCACGTCCACCCCGGCTTCCTGGATGTCCCAGTTGATTTCCACGCCGGTGGCGTCGATACATTTTTTGGCTGCCTGGGCCAGTTCCGGCCCCACGCCGTCGCCGGTGATCAAGGTCACTTCGTGTGCCATGAGACTTGCTCCATCCAAAAGGCTGCTGTTGCAAGCTGCCAAGCGCGCCGCGAAGAAAACGTCCGCCTTTTTCCGGCAAGCAAAGTTGAGGGCAACCGTATCAGAACCCCTGCGGATCGTCAACCAAGGCTCCGGCGAGGAAGAGAGCCATGCGGGAAAACGGTGCCTAGAGAACGAAACCCCTTATCCCCGGCATCCACGAAGCGGAGGGCACGGGACTCGAACCCGCAACCGGCGAAGCCGGCACCTCATCTCCAGTGAGGCTCCTCACCAATTCGGATACCCTCCGGAAGGTCCTTTATTATTTTCGTCTCCTGCCGAAGGCAGGCAAGAGCAACGCCGCGCGTTTTCCCCGGAAACGTCCCCGCACGGCTGCTCTTCCCCCCACCGCTACGAAGCCCCCAGCACCGCACGGCACACCTGCAGCGCTTCCCAGCCGGCCCGCAACGGCACCTCGACCTCCCTGGTCCCCACGACCGAAGCAAGAAACGCCCGCAGCAGCTCCAGGTACATCCGGTTCCAGTCGTATTGCGGATCGTACCACCAGCGGCGGCGAAGCTCAGGCTGCTGCTGGGCCCCCGGCGGAAGCCAATCCACCGCCCCGGCCATCAAGTCCCCGCGCAAGGTCCCTTCGGCAGTGACCAGCTCGAACCCCCGGGTGCGATCGCGCCGGGCAAGCGAAAGGGAAAGCACCCCCTGGGGACCGCCGGCATAGTGCCAGAGACTGAAGCAGGTGTCCGGCACGGGCAGTTGCAGCCACCGGGTGGCAAAGGTCCGACCCTGCACCCCCCGCGGCTTGCCAAAACACCAAAGCAGCAAGTCCACTTCGTGATCCAGCGTGGGAAGCACCCCTCCGCCCAGCTCGGGCCGGGCCACGTAGCTTTGGCGGTAATCTTCCCAAGGATGCCAGGTGGTCACGTCGCCCTCGTACCACACCTTGAAGTACTCCACCGGCGGCAACTGGCCCGAGTGCAGCTTCTCCCAAACCAGACGCCAGGCCGGATGGTAGCGCATGCAGTAGGCCATCCAGCTTCCGGGGCGGTGTTTTTGTTCGGCATGCAGCAGCCGTTGGGCCTGCTCGGGGGAGCTGTCGATGGGTTTTTCCAGCAGCACGGGCACGCCGTGTTCGATCCAGGGCAAGGCCGTCTCGGCGTGCAGGGCCGTGGGCGTGCAGACGATGGCCGCATCGAATCCCGCGGACAAAGCATCCTCCACCCGGTGAAACAAACGCACCTGCGGCGGCACTTGGAACGCAGGATTTCCTTGGGACCGACGCAACACGGCCCGATGCGGCACGCCCAGTCGGGCCAGGTTCTCCAGGTGGCGATGGCCGATGGAACCCAGCCCCACCACGATCACGCGCAGGTGAGCCAAAGGGCTAGTCTGGTTCATGGAACTCGGGGAAGGGCGTTTACCCGGGGCTGCCGGGGAAGGGACGACCGTTCAGGAGAAACGAGCCAGGGCCGCGGATCGGGGTTCAGCGAGGTTTCACGCGCCGGGCCACCACGCCGTAGCGCTGGCCTTGCAACTGGGTAGTGCCGGCCATCGTCTGTTTGCCGGCGGTCCACAAGTACAGGTCGAACATCTGCTCGCTGTTGGCGAACTTGATCAGCAGCCGCAGCCGGTGGGGCGTGGCCGCTTGCACCTTGCCGATGGCCTCGAAGGCCGTGCCGGTCTGCTGCGAGACGAAGCGCCCTTGGACACTCCCACGCTGGTCCACCACAAGCTCCAGCCGCCCCCGGCGACGCCCATCGGCATCCAGCAACCAGGTGCCCTGGAAATCGCGCACGCGCACCTCGGGATGGTCCAGCGGGTCGTACTTGTCCGGGTCCGCAGGCGGCAGGACCGAATGCCGCCACGGGTAGAGCACCGCCCCGCCCACCGGCTCCAACCGGCCCTGGGCCGTCAAGCGTACATCGCCGCCTGTGCCCGCGGGCACCACCTGGCCCAAGTCCAAGTCGAACTCGAATCCCGGAAACAGCATCCGCTGGCTGCCGCGGGCGAGCACCTGCTGGGGCTGGCCCGACTGGTAGGTCTGGAACCGCACCAGCATCAGCACGCGGAGCAGCCCTTTGGGGCCGCGGCGATAGCCCCAGTCCAGCTCCACCTTGGCCCAGTTGCCCTGGTCGGTTTTGACCACCAGCGTGGCTCCTTCCACGCCCGGGAGGCGTTTCCAAGCTCGGGTTTGCGATTCGTCCACGGCCGCTGCCTTTTGGGCTTGCCGGGCCACTTGCTGGAGCCAGAAGCCGTCGTGGCGGTCGAACAGGTCGCCGGAGGTTTGTTGCGCCAGGATAGGAGATGCGGCCCACACACTCACCAAACTCAGCAACAGCAACCAGCGCATGGGATGTTTCCTCGTCGTCGGGTCGGGGGGGAGAAAGTCCGCGGCCGGGGACCGCTTGGCCTTCTGGTTTCACCTTACTTGCTCGGGGGCCGAAAAAGCAAACGGAGTGACCGCCGGAGGCTTGTTTTCAAGCATCGCGGTCGTGTTTCGAGTTGCAAGCACAAGACAGAGCGCCCCCAGATCAAAAGAGTTGATTTTTGTCCGGCGAGCCCCGGGCTTGGGGCCCGGGGAGAGCCAAGAAAAAACGCATGTCGATCTTCTCCGCCAGCTAAAGCTGGCGGCTGGCCGGTTGCAAGAAGAAACGCTTGTTCTTGCATCGGTGCGGAAGCACCCTGCGCAAGCCGCACGGCGCAAGCCGCAAGCCGATATTGCTTCTCCCCCCGCTGACGCGGGGGGCTCTTGGTTGTGCAAGTTGACGTTTGTTCTCACCTCGGTACGGAAGCACCACCGCAAGCCGCACGGCGCAAGCCGCAAGCCGACACTGCTTCTCCCCGCACTAACGTGCGGGGCTCTGTATCCCTCCAAGCCCTCAAGCCTCCAAGCCCCCACGTCTCCACGTCCCGGAGCGGAAGCTCGGGACCCGCCGCGGGCCGCTGCCGCACTCCCGCAGCAGCGGTTATACTCTCCCCCAGGTGCCGTCCCCTGCGGCGGTTTTCGTCTTGGATGGCAACCCGCTTCCGCGAATCGCCACCGGAGCCGTTGGCATTTGCACTCCTTGTGTTGAATCTTCCATGAGTCCCACTCCTTGTTGGCAGTTCTGGATCGACGTGGGCGGCACGTTTACCGATTGCCTGGCCCTCTCCCCTACCGGAGAGCAGCGTCACGAGAAGCTGCTTTCCTCGGGCGTGGTTCGCTCGCAGGTAGGGGCCGGCTCCACGCGGGAGCGGATCGCCGACCCAGCCCGCAGGGGCGAACCATCGGGGTTTTGGGACCAGGCCCGGCTGGAGCTGTTGGATGCCCAAGGCCAGGTGGCGGCCCGGGCCACGGTGGGCAAGTTCGATCCCGCAGGCGGGCTTTGGCTGCAAGAACCGCTTGCGGTGGAGCCGGAGCCGGGGCAGTTGTACCAGCTCCACACTGGCCAGGAGGCTCCCGTGCTGGCCGTGCGGCGGCTGCTGGGCCTGGGGCCGCAGGAGCCGCTGCCGGAGCTGGAAATGAAGCTGGGCACCACCCGGGGCACCAACGCCCTGCTTACCCGCACCGGGGCTCCCACGGCGTTTGTGACCACGCGCGGGTTTGGCGACGTGCTGCGGATCGGTTACCAGAACCGGCCGCGGTTGTTCGAGCTGACGATCCGCAAGCCCGAGCCGCTGTTTTCGGCCGTGGTGGAGTTGCCCGGGCGGATCGACGCACGGGGTCGGGTGCGGGAGCCGCTTTCGCCCCCGGAGGTGCAAGCCGCCTTGGAGCCGCTTCGGCGGCAGGGCATCCGCGCGCTGGCCGTGGCGCTGCTGCACGCCTATGCCAACCCGGAGCATGAGCTTTTGGTGGGCCAGGTGGCGCGGGAGATGGGCTTTGCCCAGGTGAGCCTGAGCCACCAGGTGGCCCCGCACATCAAGCTGGTTTCCCGCGGCGACACCACCGTGGTGGACGCCTACCTGACGCCGGTGCTTCGGGACTACCTGGGCCGCATCCGACGGCAGCTTGGCCCCCGGAGCACGCTGCGGGTGATGAGCTCAGCCGGGGGGCTGGTGCAGGCGGAGGGCTTTTCGGGCAAGGACAGCGTGCTTTCCGGCCCGGCCGGGGGCGTGGTGGGAGCCGCCCGGGTGGCGCGTGCGGCGGGAATGGAGCGGATCATCGGCTTCGACATGGGCGGCACCAGCACCGATGTTTCCCGCTACGACGGGCGCCTGGAGCTGGAATACGAAACCGAAAAGGCGGGCGTGCGCATCGTCACGCCCATGCTGGCCATCCACACGGTGGCCGCCGGCGGAGGTTCGTTGTGCCGCTTCGACGGCACGCGGCTGCTGGTGGGGCCGCAAAGCGCCGGGGCCGATCCCGGCCCGGCCTGCTACGGAGCCGGAGGCCCCCTGGCCGTTACCGACGTGAACTACTACCTGGGCCGGGTGCCGGAGGAGCAGTTCCCCTTCCCGCTGAATCGCCGCGCCGTAGAACAACGCCTGCAACAGGTGGCCCGGCAAGTGCGGCAAGCCACCGGCCGGGAGCTTTCGCTGGAGGAGCTTTGCGAGGGCTTTCGCCAGGTGGCCGGTACGAACATGGCCGAGGCCATCCGCGCGGTGAGCCTGGCTCGCGGGTACGATCCGCGGGACTATTGCCTGGTGCCTTTTGGCGGGGCGGCCGGGCAGCACTGCTGCCAGGTGGCCCAGCAGCTGGGCATCGGGCGCATTCTCGTGCCTCGACACGCAGGGATTTTGAGCGCCCTGGGCGTGGGCTGTGCCCAGGTGGTGCGGCACCGAAGCCAGGGAGTGTATCGGCCGCTTGAGCCGAAGGTGCTGGAAGACCTGCAACCCTTGTGGCACCGCTTGACCCAAGAAGCCGTCGAGCAAGTGGAACAACAGGGCGTGCCCCGAGAGCGGATCGAAGCCGTGCGGTGGATGGACCTCCGCTACCGGGGCTTGGAGGCGTGGCTCACGCTGCCGGAACCGGCCGACGGGGATTGGGCCGCCGCCTACCACCGCGAGCACCAGCGGCTGTTCGGCTACCACCGGCCCGAGCATCCGCTAGAGGTGGTGGCCCTGCGGGTGGAGGCGGTGGGCCAGGTGGCCCCCGAGCCGGAAGTGGTCCAACCGCAAAAGCCCGAGCCGGCCCAGCCGCAACGCTTCCACCGGCTCTACCACCAGGGGAGCTGGCACCAGGCGGGGCTTTTTGCCTACGAGGAGCTGCGCCCGGGTCACTTGCTCCGCGGCCCGGCCATCGTGCTGCAAGGCACATCGACCCTGGTGGTGGATCCGCACTGGGAAGCCCAACTTTTGCCAAACGGCGATTTTCTCATGCAGCACAAGGGCACCTCGGCCCGGGCGGTTCAAGGCTCCGTGCAGGCGGCTCCCGCCGCCCAGGAGCCGGACCCGGTGCTGCTGGAGGTGTTCAATCGCCGCTTTACGGCCATCGCCCAGCAGATGGGCATTACGCTGCGGCAGACGGCAAGCAGTGTGAACGTGAAGGAGCGGCTGGACTATAGCTGCGCGCTGTTCACCGCCCGGGGGGAGCTGGTGGTCAACGCCCCGCACATCCCCGTGCACCTGGGCGCGATGAGCCAGACGGTGCAGGCCATCTTGCGGGACAACCCGGACATCCGCCCCGGTGATGTGTTCCTGACCAACGACCCCTACCGCGGCGGCTCGCACCTGCCCGATCTGACGGTGGTCACGCCCGTGCACGACGAGCGCACGGGCCGCCTGGTGTTTTTTACCGCTTCGCGTGCCCATCATGCCGAAATCGGCGGGGTGAGCCCGGGCTCCATGCCCCCCTTCTCCCGCCACCTGGGCGAAGAAGGGGTGGTGATTCGCAACTTCAAGCTGCTGGATGCCGGAAAGCCGCGTTTCGACCAACTGCGGCAATTGCTCTCCGGCGGCCCTTACCCCAGCCGGGCCGTGGAGGACAACCTGGCCGACCTGGCCGCGCAAGTGGCCGCCAATCGCCGCGGGGCGCAAGACCTGTGGCGGTTGATCGACCAGTATGGGCTGGAGATGGTGCTCGGCTACATGCAGCACATTCAGCAAGCGGCCGAAACCCGAGTCCGGCAGCGCCTGGCAGAGATGCCCGATGGCATCTACCGCTTCGAGGACCACCTGGACGACGGCACGCCCATCCGCCTGGCGATCACCGTGCGCGGCTCGCAGGCGGTGCTGGATTTTTCCGGCACGGGGCCGGTTCACCCGGGCAACCTGAACGCCAATCCGGCCATCGTCACCGCGGCGGTGCTCTACTGCCTGCGCTGCCTGCTGGATGAAGACGTGCCGATGAACCAGGGGATGCTGCGGCCCGTGGAACTGAAAATCCCACCCGGGGTGCTCAACCCGCCCGAGGCGGCCGATCCGGCCCAATCGCCCGCGGTGGCCGGAGGCAACGTGGAGACCTCGCAGCGGGTGGTGGATGTAATCCTGGGTGCCTGGGGACTGGCCGCGGCCAGCCAGGGGACGATGAACAACCTCCTTTTTGGCGACCCTTCGTTCGGTTACTACGAAACCATCTGCGGCGGAGCGGGGGCCACGCCCCAGGGGCCCGGGGCCGATGCCGTCCACACCCACATGACCAACACCCGGCTGACCGACGTGGAGGTGCTGGAGCACCGCTACCCGGTGCAGGTGGTGCAGTTTTCCATCCGCTGCGGCTCCGGCGGCCGGGGCAAGCACCGCGGCGGCGATGGGGTGGTGCGCAAGCTGCGCTTCTTGCGGCCGCTTACACTCACCCTGGTCACGCAGCGGCGGGGGCCTTATCGGCCCTATGGCCTGGCCGGGGGCGAGCCGGGCGCAGGGGGGCAAAACCTGCTTTATCGCTCGGCCGGCGGAGAAGTGGAAGCCTTGGGCTCCCTGGCCCAGGTGCAAGTGTACCCCGGCGACGTGCTGGAGCTTTGCACCCCTGGCGGCGGGGGCTGGGGCACTCCAGAATGAATGGCACGCGCCGGGCCACCCGGCCGCGCTGTCCCCGGCAACCTATCCTTGAACATCATCACGTCCCGGCTACTTGCGTGCCCTCGCCACCGGAGAAAGACGTCCCGGCCGTGAACAAATCCCGGCAATCCCCGGCCACGCTCACTCCCCCCGGCTCCCCGCCCCCGGGCACCGGGGAGCTGCTGGTGGACTCGCCCGGGGTGCTGCGGCCGCTGCTGCGGCTGGCCCTGCCGGTGCTGGTGGAGCAGTTGCTCAACTTCCTGGTGGTCATCTCCGACACGGCCCTGGCCGGACGCTACCTGCAACAACAGCACGTGGCCGCCATGACCATGGTGGCCTATGTGATGTGGCTGATCCCGGTGCTGTTTGCCACGGTGGGCATTGGGGCCACGGCGCTGATTGCCCGCTTCTACGGCGCGCGGGATTTCCGCATGGCCACCCGGGTGGCCAACCAGGCGATGCTGTTGGGGCTGGGTTTTTGCGCGGGCATCTTTGTTGTGTTCTGGTTCTGGACCGAGCCGCTGCTACGACTGCTGCGGCTGGATGAAGCCACCATCCCGCTGGTGGATCGTTATCTGGAGTTCATCCTGCCCATCCTCCCGGCGGTGATGCTGCTGCAAGTGGGCCCGGCCTGCCTGCGCGGAGCCGGCGATACCGTCTCCGGCATGGTGGCCATGGGCGTGGTCAACGCGGTGAACATCGTGGCCAGTTGGGGACTGGTGCTGGGCTGGTTCGGCCCCGCCTGGGGTTGGGACGGCCTGGCCCTGGGCACGGCCATCGGCCATGTCATTGGCGCTATGATTATTCTCGTGCTGCTGCTGCGGGGGCGGATGGGTCTGCACTTGCGTCTGCAACAGATGCGCCCCGACGCCCACCTGATCCGCCGTCTGCTGCACGTGGGCGTGCCCGGCGGGATGGACATGCTGGCCATCGTCGCCTGCCACCTGTGGTACCTGGCCATCATCAACTCGCTGGGAGCGGTGGTCACCGCCGCCCACGGCGTGGCCGTGCGGATCGAAAGCCTCTCCTACTTGCCCGGTTCGGCCTTCCAGGTGGCCGCCGGCACACTGGCCGGGCAGTACTTGGGGGCGGGCCAGCCGCAACGGGCCAAGCGAAGCGCGGTGGTGGCCTGCCTGGTGGGCGGGGGGATCATGGTTGCCGCGGGTGTGATCTTCTACGTGTTCGCCGAGCCGCTGGTGCGGCTGCTGGTAAGCGCCGACAAGGTGGCGGAGATCAACACGGCCTATCCGCTGCTGAAGATCGTCGCCTTTGCCACCGCGCCGCTTGCGCTGACGATGATCCTCTCCGGGGCGTTGCGCGGGGCCGGCGATACCCGCTGGCCGTTTGCCATCGGCATGGCAGGCATGCTGGGCGTGCGCATCCCCCTGGCCCATCTGGCCGTGTACCACTACCACCTGGGCGTCCAAGGCGCGTGGTGGGCCATGGTGATCGACCTGTGGGTGCGTTGCCTGCTGGTGGCCTGGCGGTTCGGGCAGGGGGGCTGGCAAAAAATCAAAGTGTAGGAGGTCTTGGGTCGTGGGTCTTGGGTCTTGAGGAAGCAGAGCCCCGCACGCGAGTGCGGGGAGAATCGGCTTGCGACTTGCGCCGTGCGGCTTGCGCCGGGTGCTACCGCACCGGGGGCCTGGAGGCTTGGGGGCGTGGAGGCTTGGCGAGCCGCGGGCGTAAGCCCGCGGTTGAGCGGCGAGCCGCCAGCTTTAGCTGGCGGAGAACGGCGAGCCGCCGGCGTGAGCCGGCGGTTGAACAGCGAGCCGGGAGCGTAGTACGTGTTTCGCGTGCTAGCACATCACTTGGTTTGGCGCTTCCATGCTAGCAGCCCGTTGAAGAATGTTCCTCGATACGGAATCGCGTCACAGGACTAGACGTATTTTCTGAAAAAAAGCGGCTCGGCAGGAGCCTCGCCCTCCCAAACTTGCGTTTTTCAACGGGCTGCTAGGAGAGAATAAGCGTTTTTTCTTGCAAATGGCGAGCCGCGCACCTTCAGCCGGCGGAGAAAAATAACGCAATGCACTTATTCGGCTCTCCCCGGACTGAAGTCCGGGGCTCGCCGAAGCAAGAACGAGCGTCGATTCTTGCGCGTGGGAGCCGGGAGCGTCAGCTCCCGGAGGCGGCAGGGCCGCCAGCCACTGGGAGCTTCCGCTCCAGTGCAAGAATCGGCTTGCGACTTGCGCCGTGCGGCTTGCGCCGGGTGCTACCGCACCGGGGGCCTGGAGGCTTGGGGGCGTGGAGGCTTGGGGGCGTGGAGGCTTGAGGAGAGCTTCCGCTCCGCAGCAAGAAAAACAAACGCGTGTTTTCATGTTTCGGCGAGCCGCCGGCGTGAGCCGGCGGAGGAGATCGACATGCGTTTTTTCTTGGCTCTTCGGGCGGCTAAAGCGGGGGGCTCGCCAACCGCGTGCTGACGCCCGCGGCTCGCGGCTGCGAGAACCAACATCCACGACACGCAAAACCGCATGCTTGACGATGCGGCCGGCCACTTTGCTCCACGTGCTTCCGCTCGCGGCTCCTGCTATGCAATCCCCCGCTGGCGTTCGTACTCCCGGATCTTGTCCTCGTGTTGCAGGGTCAGCCCGATCTGGTCCAGCCCGTTGAGCAGGCAATACCGCGGAAACTCCGGCACGGAAAACTCCCACTCCAGCCCGTGCTCGTCCCGCAGGCGGCACGCTTCCAGATCGACCGTCAGCTGGTAGCCGGGATGCTTGCGCACGCGGTCAAAGAGTTCCTGCACCTGTTCCTCGGAGAGCACGATGGGCAGCAGGCCGTTTTTGAAGCAGTTATTGTAGAAGATGTCGGCGAAGCTGGGGGCGATGAGCACCCGGAACCCGTAGTCTTCCAGCGCCCAGGGGGCGTGCTCGCGGCTGGAGCCGCAGCCGAAGTTGCGTCGGGCCACCAGGATCGACGCCCCGCGGAACTCCGGCCGGTTCAGTTCAAACTCGGGGTTTTCGCTCCCATCGGGCCGGAAACGCCAATCGTAGAACAGGAACTGGCCGAACCCGGTCCGTTCGATCCGCTTGAGGAACTGCTTGGGGATGATCTGGTCGGTGTCCACGTCCACGCGGTCCAGCGTGGCCACCCGGCCGGTATGCTGTCGAAACGGTTGGATCGGCATGGTCTTGCTTTCCGGAAAAATCGGCAAACGCGTCTTTTGCCGAGTCCGGCAGGCCCCTGCTTCGCCGGCTCGGTCCCTCGTAGAGCTTAACCGAAAACGGCTTGCTGCGGCAGGGTATGCCGGATTTTCCGGGAGGCACGGGTTTGGCGGGCCGGAGCGTTCGCCCCATCCGCGAATCCCTCTGCCACCTCCCTGGCTTTTCAAAAGCCGTAAAAAGGACTTTGCGCCCTTTTTCCGGGGGCTATCCTAGAAAGCTGGCCTGCCCGTCCTTGTCTCTACCGGGTAAAGGACCATCCTGGATGAAGAATCTGGAACGTTCTATTTCCCAGGGGCGGTTTCTGCTCAACTTGAAGGCTCAGAATCTGCACGAAGTGTTCGAGGCCGCCGTGGACCATCTGGTGGCCCACGGACACCTGGCCCCCGAACACCGGCTCAAAGTGATCCAAGCCCTGGAAGACCGCGAGGCCAAGGCTTCCACGGCCATCGGGCACAGCATGGCCGTGCCGCACGCCTATCTGGACGAAGTGCCCGAGAGCATGGTCTTCTTCGTGCGGTTGCACCGCTCGCTGCCGCTGGGGGCCCCGGACGGATTTCCCACCAAGTTTGTATTCATCTTGCTGGGCCCCGAGGGAGCTGCTGCCGAACATCTGGACCTGTTGGCCCAACTCGTGCGGCTGATGTCCGACGACCAGTTCCGCTACGAGGCCACGGTGGCTCCCAACCGGGACGAGCTGCTGGGAGCATTGCGTCGGGCGATGCAGCGGGCGGCCACCGCCCCCCAGCCGAAACGACAGCCTCCGCGGGACGACGGCCTGCAGCCCACCGGACGCTGGTTCGGCGGCATCATTGAGGATTTTCGCCGTCGCTGGCCCCACTACGTGGCCGACTTCCGCGACGGGCTGCATCCCAAGAGCATCAGTTCCACGCTCTTTTTGTTTTCGGCCTGCCTGGCCCCGGCCATCACCTTCGGCGGGCTGATGGCCGCCATGACGGGCAACTACATCGGGGCGGTGGAGATGCTGGTGGCTACGGCCTTTTGCGGCGTGGTTTATGCGCTGTTCTCCGGCCAGCCGCTGATCATCCTGGCAGGGATCGGGCCGTTGCTGATCTTCACCGCCTTGCTGTA
>JALSGI010000289.1 GCA_026982835.1 Planctomycetota bacterium
TCGCCGTTGATATCGCCCACGCCCAGGCCGTGGTAATACTTGAAGGCCAGCTTGGGCACGTGCCGGGAAATGCGCACAAACGACCAGGGAGCTCTCGGGTCGCTGCCCGGCCGGGCAAACCCGTAGTAGCCGTGCGAGGCACAGATGAACTCCCGGCGGCCGTCGCCGTCGATGTCGGCGAAGGTGGGGCTTTCGTTGCAGGTGTCGTCGATGATCACATGGCGTTTCCACAGCCCGGGCTTGTTGCCGGGGTTTTCGTACCACTGCGTCTCCTTGCCCGGAAAGCCCACTACAATCAAATCCACCCAGCCGTCGCCGTTGAGGTCTTCGGCCTCGTTGACAAAGCTGGCGCTGTAGCCCTTGGGGTTGAACTGGGGCACAGGGTTCTGGACCACCGGCACGGGTTTCCAGTCGGGAGCGGCGTAGTAGAGATACCCGGCGGCGATGTCCAGCTTGCCGTCGCGGTTGAAGTCGGCCACGGTCACTCCTTCGCTGCGAAAGTGCGTATCGAGCACCTGCTTGACGAAGGTGATCTTCTCCTCCCCTTGGGCGGCCCAGGCCAGCAGCCCCCAGCTCACACAAACCAGCACCGCAACATTTGGCTTCATCATTGCGTCCTCTCCAGGGCAGGCGGGATGGCAGGGACAAGCCCCCTGGCGGCAAAACCGCACGGGCGGTAGCCAGTTTACTCCCGGATTTTGCCGAACAAAAGCGGACCAGCTTCCGTAACCGGCAAAGAGCACCGATCGATAAACGGGGAAAGAATTGGCAAAAAATCGTTGACTTTCCCCAGTTACCGGGTACAAGCGAGTATTAGTAGGGCCGCCGGAAGAGGTTTGCCTGCGTTGTGTCCCTTGTTGTTTCGTTCAAAAGGAGGTCGTCATGAAGTTCCATACGACTGTGCTGGCTGTGGTTGCCCTGGTTGCCGGTTTGGCCGTGGTGCAGGCCGATGACCAAGGCAAAAAGGCGTTCAAGGCTACCTGCCCGGTGTCGGGCCGTGCGGCCAAGGCCAACTGCAAGATCGAGCTCAAAGGAAAGACCGTCCATTTCTGTTGCGGCAACTGCCTGAAAGCCTACAAGAAGAATCCCGACAAGTACGTGGCTGGGACCAATCTGCAGCTGTACCAGACCGGGCAGATCAAGCTGAAAGCCTGCCCGCTGACCGGCCGCAAGCTCAACCCCGCCACCAAGGTCAGCTTCAAGGGTGTGCACATCTGCTTCTGCTGCAACGGCTGCAAGGGCCGCTTCCAGCGGGCCGGCGACAAGCAAAAGCTGGAGATGGTCTTTGGCAGCAAGTCCAAGGGATTCAAATAATCCCTTCCTTTGACTGAACAAGCCGTTCTGCAACGCGCCTGCTTCCAGTGGGGCGTTGCAGTTTTTTTTGCGCTTGCAGAACTCCCACAAAAGCCACCCTAGCCCCGGCGGGAAGGACGCTTCGGGCGCAACTGCCGGAGGGGTTTGCGCGATGCCGGCTTCTTGGCCTTCCGGGCGCCGGTCCCGCGAAGCAGTTCCCGGTGGAGGCGAAGAATCTGCCCTAGCGAGACCTCCAGGCCGCACCGGGCCAGGTGCTGCTGCACCAGTTCCGGGGCGGCATGCAGCCCCAACCGGAACCACGCCCGGCACACCGCCCCTTTGAGCCCCCGGGAAGATGAGCCACCGGTCCGCCTTGGCAATGCCATCGTGCTAGGTTCCCAGTGGGAGAAAAGCGGTGATGCGGCCATTGGGCGGCCGCAGCAGCTTAGGGCTGCCCGCCCAAGGACCGAAGCTGCGCCTCGGCCACCTGGTATTGTACCAAGGCCGCAGCCAGCCGGGGCGGCAAATCTTCCGGCACCCGCTCTCGCCAGCGATCTAGTGCCTGCCGGGCCAGCTGGTCCACCGCCGGCTTCTCTTCCCAGGGGAGCCGGGCCCCCCAGGCGGCAAGCAGCCCCGGGCGGAGCTTTTCGGCCACCTGTTCCCGGTGTTCTTTCACCCTTTGCAGCCAGCGGCTGCGGAGAAGCAAAAACCGGTCCGCCACCGCCGCGGCCAAGGAGTCGCCCTGCAGATACAGACCCACCGCATAGCTTCGCTGATGGCAAACCACCTGGCGATCCAGCATGCCCAGCAGTCTGCCACTGTCCGCCCGAGCCTGACAGTGGATCACCAGCCAATCGGCCCGCCATCCCCGGGACACCTGGAGCAGCAACACCAGTTGCCGGGTACCTTCCAGGGGGAACTGCGGATGGGGCCGCAGTTTGTAGGAGACGCCCCGGCGGCGCTGGATCGTGCCTGCGGCGGCCACCACCTGCTGCGGCGGCAGCAGTTCGTAGCGAAGCAAGCGACTGTTCTTGCTCTGCACCCCGGCCGAAAGCTGCACGGCCGCCGAAGGCTCCGGCAAGCTCACTCGCCCCTGGCCGCCCAGTTGCCCTTGGGCCTCGTTGCGCGCCTCCACGGCCACCGGCCCGGCCAGCGCGGTGGTGGTAATCGTCCGCGGCAGGTAGTCCACCACCTCCCAGCTTTGCCAGGGGCTCTCCACGCGATAAAGCACTTCGCGCAAGCCCCGGGCGTCGCCCCCGGTGACCACAAGCGACACCTCCAGCACCACTTCCACCAGCTTGTGCCCGGGACGCACCTGGTGGGGGTCCTCCGGCGGAATCTCCCGGCAGGCGACCAGCCGGGGAACGTCGAACTGCACCTGGGGTGTTTGCTGAGCCAGCCCCGAGCTGGCAAGCAGCAGGAGGAACCCCGGCAGCCAGGCAGGCAGAATCCACCGGCCAGGAGGCAAGACCCGCCGCAGCCCGAATCCCATAGCCCACATCTCCACACACCTCCATGCAAAAGGGGAGCAAGGGTTTCCGCTTGCCCATCCTTGAGCATCGAGGCCTTCACTGCCCTCCCCCGGCCCGGACGACTCCGACAAGTGGCAGGGAGAACTGCACATGCGGGCCATCCTTGCCCTGGCCATTTCATCCTAGGCTGCTAGCCGGCCCGAGGGCAATTTGCAGCAATGCAGGCGAGGTGGGGGCCAGTGGGGACTTTGCTCTTCCGGGGGGAGAAATCCACGGGCCATCGGGTGGTAAGGGGACATGAGCTGTAACTTATTTTATTAAAGCATGTTACAAAGAATGGCCTGTTTTCCCACGAGTAGAAAACCGGGGCGAAGTGGCACCGTTGCTGGGTCCTTGGGCCCCACAGCGGGCAGAAAATGTTCCCCACTTGGGAAATGTTCATTGTTCCTAACTGTTGGCCTGTTTGGGGGCTGCGCCTTGGGGCGTGGTCCGAACCGCCCGAGCCGCTGGAAAAATGCTTGACGGTGGGGAGACTGGGGGTATCTTGTGGGGCTAAGTGGTGAGTAGTGGGGACAAGTGGTGAACCGGAATGGCACTCACAGGCCAGTACACGCGGAATATCGATGCCAAGGGCCGAGTGGCCATTCCCAAGCCACTACGCGAGGCATGGGGGCTTTTTCCCCGAGGGATCGTTTACCTGGCACCCGGCACGGATGGTTCGCTGGCGATGTACACCGAAACGGCTTTCGAGCAATTGGCCGCCCGACTGGCGGCCAGCGTGCCCACGGATCCCGAGGTGCGGGCGTTTCGGCGGCTGTTCTACGCCCAGGCCCAACGCGTGGAGCTGGATGGCCAGGGGCGGATTCGCATTCCCGAGCCCTTGCTTCAGCGGGCAGGGATTCAGCGCGAGGTGGTGCTGGTGGGGGCGGGGGAGCACGTGGAGCTTTGGGACCAACAACGCTGGTCC
>JALSGI010000290.1 GCA_026982835.1 Planctomycetota bacterium
GGCGTCGAGAAACGCCCCGGTGGGACTGCCTCGCATCAGGTCGTCCTGCCCGGCTGTGCGGTTGTAATAAACAATGGCCAGCCGCTTCTGCCGGTTAGGGGTACGTCGCAGCTGCACCCAGGACCAGGTGCGCCGGGCGAAACGCTCTACCCGCTCCGGCACCGGCACGTGGAGGCGAAACCCGCGCACGCTCTCCTTCAGCCCCCCCACCACAATCGGTTCAATCGTCCCCTTGGACTCTTGCAAGGTGAGAAAATGGCTTACATCCCGCGGGTGCAGCCCGCGGGGATCCTCTAGCCACTGCTGGACCGTATAGGCCAGCATGGAGATGGGCCGCAGGTAGGGGACGTCCAGCTCTTGGAGCACGGTGCCCTTGCTGTCCCCTTCCCACATGCCGCCGTGGCGATCTTCGATCAGCACGTCGGGCTTGAGTTCCAGCAGCATTTTCCGCAGTCGGGCCGTGGAGTCGGCAAACACGGCCACGGAGTTGAATCCCACGCGGTTCAAGGCCCGCAACTGGGCGTCGATCACCTGCGTGTCCTCGGTGATCCAGAAGCTCTGCTGGATGAGCATCACGGCCGTGGGCCGCTTGGGGGACCAGGGGAGCTGCTCCCGTAGGGCTTTGAGCGTGGAGGCCAGCTTCTTGGCCTCCGGATGGTAGTAGCCGTACTGGGGGATATCCACAGGCGGGGGGATTTCGGCCTTGCGGCCCAGGTACTTTACAGCCACATAGACCAGCAGCCGCCGCAGGTTCAGCGCCCCGCCGGCTCGCCAGTAGCGGGGCACGCCCGGGTCGGCGTCCAGCAGTCCGGCTTGTTTCAAGTTGGCATGCACATCCCGGGCATCAAGCGGCACGACGCGCAAGTCGGGGTTGCGCTGCTTGGCCTGGCGCAGCTCTTTGAGCAGCGCCGGCACCCGCTCCCGGGGCAGATTGAGCACCAGCAGCACCCGCAGCCGGTCCAGCTCCTCCAAAGGAAGCGGCTCGGTGTTGGAGAGAAAAAGCAGCGGCAGTTGCACCTGACGGCCGGCTCGTTCCAGCATGGGCACGGCCCGATCCCAGACGCCCAGGAACCCCACTTGCGGCCCGGGACTATCCTCGGCGCAAAGGCATTCCACGGCCAGGGCCGGCCACAAAGCGGCGAGCAACAGCAGCTGGGAAAGCGCCGGGACGAATTGCTTGGGCACCTGGGGCATAGGCTCCTGGTCCGGGGGTGCTTGGTTCCAGGCAGTTGTTGTTCCACGTGTCTCTTGGTTGATTCGCTTGCCCGGTGGGGAGTTATTTCCCGGGGTACGCCACACGAGCCGGTTTCTCCCCCTGCTGACGCGGGGGGCTCTTTGTTCCCGCCCCGGTGCGGAAGCACCCAGTGGCCGCGGCCCTGCCGCCTCCGGGAACTGACGCTCCCGGCTCGCCGTTCTCCGCCGGCAGGCGCCGGCGGCTCGCCGCTGACGCGTTTGTGTTTTTCTCGCACTGGTGTAGCGGCACTGGCACAAGCTCCAAGCCGTAGCCGACTCCTTTCAGGAAAACTTCATGGTAGGAGCCTCAGCTCCGACTCTGCGGAAATGTCCCTCGGTTCGATTTCGTCTCCCGTGTAGAGAAAATCGTACACGTCTTTCTCCACATCGCTTGCCGTAGAAACGCCCTCGATCCGGATTTTCTTTTCACAGACGGTAGGAGTCACAAGCAAAACCTCCTTGTTCAGAAAAACAAAAGGATTCCCCTCCTGCACGAGGCAGGTAAGGATTCGGCGCTTTCCCAGGGTGAACACGCGAAGCGGTTTGGCCACAGACATCTTTCCTACCAGATCGAAGAAATCGCAAGGAATCGGGAACGCAGTTTGCGAGTTTCCTTGGGAGCTCCGAGCAAACGCTTTACGGTAGTATCCCTCCGGGAGCTGATGCTCCCGGCCCGCCGTTCTCCGCCAGCTGAAGCTGGCGGCTCGCCGGTTGCAAGAAAAAACGCTTTTTCTTGCATCGGTGCGGAAGCACCGGCGCAACAGCGCACGACGCAAGCCGCACGCCGAAGCCGGTTTTTTCCCCCGCTGACGTACGTGTTTAGCGTGCTATCACAAGGTGTGATGTGCCCAAACCATAAAGCAAGCCGAAGGCTTGCCAGCCCTGTAGCCGGTGATCGTAGCGAAGCGGAGACCACCGGAAAGCACGGCCATTACCCCACCCAGCACCCCGGCAGGGGTGCCAGAAACCAAGGGACCGCTCCTCCATCTGGCATCCCTTCGGGATGCAAAAGGGTAAGGAAAAACGCTGCCTCCCGGGGGTCTGACGACCCCCGGCTAGGAAGCTGCGACGCCTGCGGCGTCGGTCCTCCGGCTGCTAGCTGGCTAAACACGTACAAGCTGGCGGCTCGCCGGTTGCAAGAAAAAACGCTTTTTCTTGCATCGGTGCGAAAGCACCGGCGCAACAGCGCACGACGCAAGCCGCACGCCGAAGCCGGTTTCTCCCACGACCCACGACCTCCCCGCACTGACGCGCGCACGCTCCTCCGCGGGCTAACGCCCGCGGCTCGCCAAGCCTCCACGCCTTCATGCCCTCCGAGAGTCGAAGCTCCCGGCCCGCGCAGGTTTTCGGCACTCCGCGCGTTATGGCCGCTTAGAGCCTATCCGAAAAATCCCTGCGTTCTCGGAAATAGTGAGGCTCGAACAATTTTTCGGATAGGCTCTTAGAGTCGATCCCGGGCGTGGTACATCTTTCGTAGCAGCCAGATCTCGCCGCTGTGGCAGGCCTCGTCGTGCAGGGCGTGGACGATGGCCTGGGCCACGCTCTGTCGGGGGTGTCGGGCACTGGGGGCCTGAAGCTCTCGGGGAGACAATTCCTGGAACACCCGTTGCCAGCGGGCGTATTGCCGCCGCAGGTGTTCCACGATCTCACCAAGCGGGGGCCAGCGATCCGGCGGGATTTGCTCTGGGCGGCTTTGCCAACTGAAAAGCTCAAACCATCCCGGCGGAGCCTGGGGCTGGCGGCCCAGGGCCTGGGCCACGATCCACTCCACCACCACGTAGCAGTGCCCGGCGTGCCACAGCACGGTGTTTTGCAGTCCGGGGGCGTGGAATCGGGCCTCCTGGGGCGAGACGCCCTCCAGCAGCCGCACGGTTCGGCTGCGCACCTCGTTCCAGAGAACAAGCAGCGTATGGTTCATGGGTCGTGCCGTCCTGCGAGAGTTTCCACTCCCGGATCGCTTGTTCTCCGCCAACTGAAGCTGGCGGCTCGCCGGTTGCTGGTTCTGGAAGTGTCCAGCTTACCAACCTGCCGGAAGCGGGCAGTTTTCGCCGGCTCACCAGGCTGCAAACAGATAGCTTAGGCCGCCTTGGCCCTCGCGGCCACCTGCGGCACTTGGTAGATGACCAAGTGCCACCGGCGAACCGGCCGGCTGCCGGTGCGCAGCGGCCGAGGGGACTTCACGCTCCCCTGACCCACCGCCTGCCAATCATAGGAAAGCCCAAGCGAAGCTGCCGCTTGCACCAGCTCCGGTTCGGCGTCGTCTTGGGCCGGAGCCAACACCACCAGGTGCCCATGCGGTACCAGGCATCCGGCAAGCTGGGCGAGCTGTTCTTTCCAGTTTTGGCTGGAATAGGGATGCGGAGTGATCAACACGGCATCGAACAGACTTTCTTGCTGGGCGAGTCGGGCCGGTTCGGGCAACCGCTCGGCGATCTGCACGTGGCGGTAGTTGCCCCAGCGCACTTGGAGCCGGTGCCGCAGCACCGGGTCGGCTTCCA
>JALSGI010000291.1 GCA_026982835.1 Planctomycetota bacterium
TGCTGGATGTAGCCCACCTCGGCCGCCACCCAGGTGGACACCAGCGCCAGCCCGGCCACCGGGGCGGCGGTGGAATCGACGATGTAGGCCAGCTTTTGCCGGGAGATGCGGAGGCGGTCGTACCAGGGGGCCAGCGTGGTGCCCAGCATCAGCGTGTTGGCGTAGTCGTCGAAAAATACCACCAGCCCCAGCCCCCAGCCGGCCAGTTGCCCACCGCGGGGAGAGCGGATGCGGGCCGTGATTAGATCGACCAGCCCTTGCATCCCGCCGCCGCGGTGCATCAGGCCCACCATCGCCCCCATCAGCGAAGTGAAGACCACGATGCGCAAGTAATGCTCATCGGCCAGCGCCTGCCAGAGGAACGTTTCGGCGAAAGTGGCCAGGGCCGCCAGTGGAGAGGCCCCGTGCAGCACCACCGCCGCCACGGCCACCGATAGCAAAAGCGACACGATGACCCGACCCGTCACCATGACCAGTACAATGGCCACCAGTGGCGGCACCAGCGACCAGGCTCCCCAGGCGGAAGTGTTTCCATCCGGGGCGGCCAGCACGGGGGAACACAACCCACCCAGCCACGTGGCAACCGTCAGAAGAGCTAGGAAGGCGAGGCGCCGGAGCGGGAAGTTGCAGGATGTTTCCCATGAGGCGGAGGAGGCGAGCCGTGCGCGCCGTGCTGCCGCGGCTGTTGCAGTGGGGCGGCCACCTGAGCCTGGGGCAACCAGAGCGTGAACCGGCTGGGAGTGCGGTCCACGCGGATCACGCCGCCGTGTTGCTGCACGATACGCCAAACAAAGCATAGGCCCATTCCCATTCCACGCCCCGCTTCCATCCCGCTGTAAAATGGATCGAACAGCCACGGTGCCTCCTGGGGCGAAACGCCCGGCCCGCTGTCCTCCACGCTCAGCTCCAACCATCCGGTAGCTGCCTTTGTGGGAGTTTCCATCCTAGGCTCCCCGAGGGCGGATGCCCAGGGAGAAACCATCCCTGGTGCGGCGGATTCCGCCAGGGGCAAGTCCTTCTGCTGCTTGAACCCATTGCCGTAGATCACCTGGCCGGGCCGGATCTTGGGCACCGGAGGAGCTGGCACCCAGCAAGCGTGAACACCCACCGTGCCCCCTCCTTCTTCCACGGCTGCCAGGGCGTTTTCCACCAGGGCCTGCACGGCCACGGCCAGCTGGTAGCGATCGGCCCGCACGGCCACCCCCGGTGCGGCCCTCCAGCGAAGCTGCACCTTGCGGATTTGAGCCAAGGGCTGAAATTGCCTCTGAAGCTCTTCGAGCAGCTCCTCGGCCAAGGCCCACTCCCGTTGCAGCCCCGGCGGATGAGCATACAGGGCCAGCCCGGCGATCATCCGGTGAGCCCGCTGAGCTTGCCCCAGAATCACCTGGAGGTGCTTTTGCACGGCGGGGTCTTTCGTGTCCCGCAGGGCCATTTGCGCCCGCCCGGCGATGACAGCCAGCGGGTTGTTGAGCATGTGTCCTGCTCCGGCGGCCCAATGGGCCAGGGCGTGCTGCTTGGCCCGGAACAGCCGGTGCTGATACTCCCGCTGCAGCCGCAATCCGCGACGGCGGGTACGGTCCCAATCCAGGGCCAGTTGCTGAAACGACCTGCCGGGCAGCGAAAGCCGGGCCGCCAGGGCCACGGCCCGCGACCGAGCTTGTTGCATCACCTGGTGCCAGGGTCCAGGGGGCGTGGGCTGCTGTTGGACTGCCCAGCGAGCCAAGGCGGCCCAGGCTACATGTTCCCTGTCCTCGGGCTCTGGCCGGGGGAACGTGGAGGCGGCATGATGTCGCTGGGCGGCTTGGAGCTGCCGGTGCAAGGCTTCCAGCCAGGGAAACGCTTGCCGGAGCTGTTCCTCCGTGGCCGGAACCCATCGGGAAGTGCGCTGCTTGCCCTCCCGGAGGCGAAACCACGCGGCTTGTAGCACCTGGTCCACCGCCGCCAGTTGCCCGGCTTTCCAGGGTCGGGGTACCCCGGCCTGCTGAGCCAACTGGCAGGCCGTCTCGTAGAGCAAAAGCGCCTGCTGCCACCGGGAGCGGAGCAGACGCAGCGGCCGGCAGCCCAAGCGCAAGGGGACCAGTCTCCAGCCCAGGCCCGAATCACACCCCCCCGCGGGCAAGCAGCCGGGAAGCGTTTCCAGGGAGGATGCCACCGGCTCGGCAGGTTCCCACCCGCCGCAACCCGAGGAAAACTCCGCGTCCAGCCACCAGGGGGCCGTCAGGGCCAGCAGCCCCGTCTGGCCTGCGGCAATTTCTTCCAGCCGGTGTCCCCTTCCCCGGCGCCGCCACAGGGCGATCCACCGGCGAAGCACCTCGGCCGGCAAGGGCAATCCCAGCCGGTGCTGCACCAAGTAAAGAGCAACGAGCCGCACGGGTTCACCTCCCTGTTTTCCCGGTGGCTCTCAGACCAGGGGGCGATCTTCAGCCGCACCTTGGACGGACCTGCCCCTCCAGTCGCACTGCGACCGCAGGACACTCCCTGGCCGGAGTCCGCCACAGGCTCAGGGCCGCTTAGGAGGCCGGCACTTCGACGTCCAGCAGGCTGCAGATGCGTTCGATGAGCTTGTCCACGTCGAAGGGCTTGTGCAGGAAGTCGTCCGCCCCGGCGTCTTTCAGCTCCTGCACCTTGTCCTCCTCGACCATGCCGGAGATGCAGACGATCTTCACCTTCTCCGGCCCCTTGTCCTGGCGCACGCGCTGGCAGACCGCCTTGCCGTTGATGTCCGGCAGCATCACGTCCAGCACGATCAGGTCGGGGCGGAACTCCTCGACCATCATGCCGGCATCGAAGCCGTTGTTGACGCTCTTGACCTCGAAACGGCCGTCCCGCTCCAGGGCATCGGTGAGCAACTCGACCAGCTCCTGGTCGTCATCCACGATCAGGATGCGGCGTTTGCCGGAATCCAGCGCGTCGGTGGGGATGTTGTTCTCCTTCATGAACGCGTAGAGCTGGTCCCGGGGGATGCGGCGGAAACGGCTGCCAGGGACGCGGAATCCTTTCAGTTGGCCGGAGTCGAAGCAGCGGATGATCGTCTGTTGGCTCACTTTGCAGATCTTGGCCGCCTCGCCAGTGGTGAAAACGGTTTTCATGAGCTAACCACCTCTCTCCCTAGCCGATGGCTAGACCCGTGGAGCAGCCCCCGCGCTCGCCACGCACGAACCGGAGCTTGCTCCAAGAAATACCCTCCGTGCTCGAGCCGCTCTGGTGAAGAGCCAACCCGGCCTCTGTCCCTTGCAAGCTTTCGCTAGAACCCACAAAGGACGAGATCGGAATAGATCACTTAGGTTCTCTCTCTTGTTGCTTTCCCGGATTCTAATCCTCCGGGCCAATCTACGTCAACACGAGTTGGGTTTGCGTAACCTTTGTAAAAAGGCAATGTTACAACACCAAGCCAAAAAAACTTCTTTTCGCCCCCTTGGGCAGTTTCCCCGTTTGTGCCAGGTTGCGTTCCCGCGTGGGCAGCTCCGCTGGCTCCAACCCGGCGGCTCGCCGTTTGCGAGAATTGGCGCTTGTTCTTGCCTCGGAGCGGAAGCTCCGGCCAGCCGCACGGCGCAAGCCGCAAGCCGATTCGCTGTTCTCCCCGCACTGACGTGCGGTACGTGTTTAGCGTGCTAGCATAAAACGGAGCGTTTCCGGAGCAAAAACGAGTCGATGCTTCTCCGGCGAGCCGCGTGCGTGAGCACGCGGTTTTTCAGAAAACGGCAGCGAATGTCGCTTTGTCTTCGCAA
>JALSGI010000292.1 GCA_026982835.1 Planctomycetota bacterium
TGGAACAAGAGCTGCCGGCCGACCAGTTGGCCGTCGAGGTGCTGCAGGACCGGGCCGGCTACCTCGATGCGCTGGCCCGGCTGATGCTCGACCGCCCCGTCCGGGCGGTGCCCCTGGCCGCCCGAACGTTCCTCCCCAACGGTCACTCGTTTATGAGGAGAGTGGAGATGTTGCGCCAAGTGCGTTCTGGTCGCAGTTCCCGCTGGCGGCGCTTGGCTGCCGCCGCGTTGGTGCTGGGGGTGGCGTTGCTGGCCTCCGGCTTGCAGCCCTCGGAGCCTGCTGTGTTGGCCCAACAGGAGACCGCCCCGGCCCGGCAATCCAAACAACCGGCAACCGGTCCGGCCCAGGCTCCGGCCAAGCAGCCCCCGAAACAACCCGCTTCCGCAAAACAGCCCCCGGTGCGGCAAGCTCCCCAGGCTGCCATGCCGCCGGTGCCCAAGCTGAAAGACCTCCGCGGCGTGTGGAAGGTGGATACCGTGGGCATGGTCAGCGACCCGGCCAAGCTCATCTTCCGCCGGGGCAAGGACGACAAACTGCCGGGCGACTACCGGCTGGCCATTCGCCCCTCGGGCGGCTATATGCTGCTGAAGGAAAAGCAATTGGTCGAGTCGGGCCGGATTAAGCTCCTGGCGGCCGAACCGGCCACGCTGGCCGTGCAGTTGGAACGCGTGCCCAACCGGGAGCAGGCCCGCGGCATGTTCCTCCTGTTGCCCGGCTCCTCGCCACAGGAACGGTGGCTCTACTTGTTCTTCCAGCAAGGGCAAGGAGGGGGCCGCTGGGCGGTGTTGCTGCGTCGCAGCGGTGATCTGGACGACCTGGACGTGAAACTCCCCAGCGACTTTCCCCTGGCCGGCCAAGGAGTGCTGGACGCCCTGGTTGACTTGGCCGGAATGGACCAGCCGGATGGGGCTGCAACAGGGGTAGGAGTTGTCGCCAGTTTTGGATTGGCGGGCCAGGCGGCCCCAGCACCACGGCAGTTGACGCTTTCGCTGCGGACAAGCTGTCGGGTGTGCCACGGCCCCGGGAAGCTGGCCCAGGACCGCAAGCTCTCGCTGGCCTACGTGCCCCGGGACTCCCTGCTGGTGGTCGCGGCCCGGATGGACAAGCTCCAGCAGCTCCCCCTGGGCGAGCTTTATGCCCGAATGCTCAAGAGCCAAGCTCCGGCTGCGCTGGCTGCGTTGGAGTTGCAGCAGATTGAGCAGGTGACGGTGGTTCAGTTGGGGCCGGGGCGAGACCTCAGCGAGCTTTTCCGCGGGTTTTCGGCCCTTGTGCTGCATCTGCGGCAAAAGATCAGCCCGGAACGGGCCAATCGCCTGGCTCAAGCGGTGCTTCGCAATCCCCGGCAGGTTCGCCTGGGGCAGACGGTCTTTTGGCGTGGCCAGGCCCGGCCCGCGGGCCCTCTGCCACTGGAGTGCCTCTGGCGAAGCGACCAGGGGCGCGTGCTGGTGTTGGCCTCCAGCCAGTCGAACCTGCTGCGCGTGCTGGCCGCGGGGGCCAAGGGGGCCAACGAAGCGGCCTGGGCCACGCGTAACAGCGTGGGCATCTTCATGCTCCCCTACCAGTTTACGGGGACGTCTCGGCACATGGACAAGCAAGCATTGCTGGATGTTCACTACTGGCTGGCGGCCTTTGACCCCCAGGAACAAGCCGGTCCCCGGCGGGTTCACCTCCTGTTGTATTTGCCCGTGTTCCGTCTCCGCACGTTGGCCGAACATCCCGACTACCAGCCGCTGCAGCGCGTGCTGAACCGCCAGCCTTTCGGCCGCGCCGAGGAGCTGGTGCTGGGTCTGCGGGCACACCGGCAAACGGTTCACTTTGCCGCCTTGCTTTACACGCACCCGATCCACATTCTTCCGCACCCCAGTCCTGCCGCCCCGGGTTATGAGCCTCCTCGACGCGCTCTGGAAGCCGAAAAACTGGAACAGGAGCTCAACAAGTGGCTTGCCGCGTTGCGCACCCAACTGAGCAGCCAACGGATGCGCGTGGCCGCCGACGCCTCGCCCGAGGCCCTGGCCCTGCTGCAAGCCCTGGAAGAGCTGGAAGGGGTGCTGGACAACGTGTGGGTTTACGACAGCGACGACTCGTTCGTCGTCGTACAGGGCAAAGCCCCCCTGCAATCCCTCCGGCAATTCGGCACAGTGATGCTGGCCAGTGCCCAAGTGCAGGCCCGCCGCACCCACGCAGCCAACAACCTGCGGCAGATCGCCATCGCCCTGCACAACTACCACAGCCTGCACCGCCGCTTCCCGCCCGCGGTGCTCACCCATTACCAGGGCCGCCGGCTCAAGCACCCCTTGAGCTGGCGCGTGGCGCTGCTTCCCTATCTGGGCCACCAGAAGCTGTTCGACCAGTACCGGTTGGACGAACCCTGGGACAGCCCGAACAACCGCAAGGTGCTCCAGCAAATGCCCCCGGTCTATCGCCACCCGCTGGACCCGCCCGGGACGACCAACTCGGCCTTCTACGTACTGGTCGGGCCGGGGACGGTGTTCGAGGGGGCGCAGGGGATTTCCGTCAGCGAGATTCCCGACGGCACTTCCCACACCATCCTGGTGGTTGAGGCACGCCGCAACGTCCCCTGGACCAAGCCGGAAGATATCCCCTTTGACCCCAAACAACCTCCGCCGAAGCTGGGCGGGTACTTCCCCACCGGGGCCAACGCGGCTTTTGCCGATGGGAGCGTGCGGTTTTTAGATCGCTCGGTGGATGGCGAGAGCTTGAAGTGGCTCATCCTTCGCAACGACGGAAAACCCAAGCCGTAGCGGCAGCGTGACCGCATGGCCGCCCCCTTCGCTGCCAGCACTGCCAGCATGCACCCCCTGGGGTTTACGATCTGGGGGGATTTTTCTTACCATCCGCACCTCCGTGCGGCATGCGGCTTGCGCCAGGTGCTGCCGCACCGGAGGCTTGGAGGCTTGGACACTTGGAGGAGTAGCCAGCCGCGCACTGTAAGCCCGCGGAGGAGCCTCGCACGTTAGTGCGGGGAGAATAGCGAGCCGGGAGCGTAAGCTCCCGGAGGACGGCACGGCCGTTGGCAACTGGGAGCTTCCGCTCCGCAGCGAGAAAAAACCGGTAACAGCGAGCCGGGGGCGTAAGCGCCGTACGTGTTTAGCGTGCCAGCACAAGACGGAGCGTTTCCAGAGCAAAAGAGTTGATTTTTGTCCGGCGAGCCCCGGGCTTTAGCCCGGGGAGGAGCCGGATAAGTGCATTGCGTTATTTTTCTCCCCCGGCTAAAGCCGGGTACATGTTTAGCTAGCTAGCACAAGGTGTGATGTGGCCAAACCATAAAGCAAGCCGAAGGCTTGCCAGCCTGGTAGCCGGTGGTCGGAGCGCAGCAGAGACCACCGGAAAGCGACGGCCATAACCATACCCCGCACCCCACCAGGGGTGCCAGAAACAGCCAGCGGTTCCTCCCTCTGGCATCCCTTCGGGATGCTCAAGGACAAGGAAAAATGCTACCTTCCGGGGGTCTGACGACCGTGAGGCTACGAAGCTGCGACGCCTGCGGCGTCGAACTTCCGGTTGCCAGCAGGCAAAACACGTACTTAGTCGGCGGAGAAATTGGCGAACTGACGTTTACTTTGGCTCTCCCCCGGCTAAAGCCGGGGGCTCGCCGTAGAAGAAAAAACGCAAATACACCACACGGCAAGCCGCTGACTCGACAGAAGGAATCGCCAACCTGCTGATCCACCGGACAGAGACCCTCCCGCCC
>JALSGI010000293.1 GCA_026982835.1 Planctomycetota bacterium
TGCTGGTGCACTTGGCCGAGTCGGCCTGAAGCCTCGCGGCGTTACCAGAAGGCTTGTTTTTCGGGGGATTCGGCCAGGCAAAGGGCACAAAGCTCCATCCCCTCCAGGCAAGCCACCACCCGCGGCAGCCACCGATCCACGTACCTCTGCTCCACGGCAGCCTGGAGCGACGGAGGGGGCGGGGCGGATTTGAGCAGCACCAGCCGCCAAGCCTCCAGCTTCCCGGCCACCCAGGCGGCAAGCGAGTCGCTGGTCACTTCCCAACTGGCTGGAAGCTCCGGCAGGGGGCGGCCCCAGTCCCCTCGGCGCAGCCACCCCCAGGGAGCACACACGGCCCAGCGCTTCGCGCCAGCTTCGGCCAATGCCTGCTGGTGCCAGGGGAAGAACTGCTCGGGCTGCTGAAGCAACCGGCTGCCGGGCAGCATCCGGTGCAGCAGCCAGGCGTTGACGTCCAGGGCTTGCACGGCCGCCCAGTGTGCGGTGGCTTCATCCCAGCCGTGCCGCCGGTGCCAGCGACGAAGCACATCCACCAGCTTCCCCCCGCCGGGCAGCAGCAGCACCGGACCGGCGGCTTGCTGTTCCCGTAGCGCCTGGAGGCGCTGGGCCAGATCGGGCCGCTCAAACAAGCTGCCGCCTACCTTCACCACCGTAAGTGTTCGTCTAGCCGGGGGCATCGTTTTGGGCCAAACAAGCAACCGCGTAAGCCGGAGCCACCGTGGAGAGCTCCTGGCCGAGCACTTCCGAAACGGCCACCACTCTGCCCTGGTAGTCAACCAGCCGGAGCAGCTCCCGGGCCAGAAACTCTCCGGCCCCGCTGAGGACCACCGCCGGCACCTGGTTCTTCCGCCCGGCGTGCACCTGCTTCCAGGCCCGCAGCAGCCGTTGCATCACCTGCTGGTGGGCGAAGCGGGCCATGCGCTTGGCCTCGGCCAGGGAGAGCATCTCCCCGTCAGCACAAATCTGGCGAGCCAGGCGGAAATGAGCCTCCGCGGGCACTGCCGGGCGGCCGTCGGCCGTACCGGTGGCCTGCTCCTCGGGGGGCAACAGCCCCAGCAGCAGATACACGTCCCAGGTGGTGGCGAACCACTCGGCCGCCACCGGCACCTGCCGCCCTTGCCAAGGGAGATGCTGCACCACGGCACAAAGGGGCGTGCGCTTCACGCCCAGGTAAACCAGCTCCCCGGAAGCCAGGCGCTGCGGATCGGTCCGCCCTCGGGGGCAAGGCTTTCCCCGGTCCCAGGGGATCAGGTCCGTGGTGGTGGAACCCACATCCAGCAAGAGTCCCTGAGGGCTTTCGGCCCATTGGGCTGCCAGGCGGGCCAGGGCGTGCCAGTTGGCCGCGGCCACCTGCAGCGGTTCTTGCCGGGCCTGCTGCGGCAAGAGCCAACGGCCATCGGTGGAGTAAACCCAAATCGGCCCTCGCCAGGCGGACTCCACCGCCTGCAAAATCCGATCCACCCCTTCCCGCTTGGTGCGGTAGCAATCGGCCAGCTCGCCGGTCATGGTCACGGCCAAGTGCGAGCCCTGCACACCTGCAAGCAACCCGGCCAGGGCCTCGGGCAAGGCGGCGGCTTGCTTCCACAGCGGGAACTCCCGCAGCCGGACCTCCCCTTGGGCGGTAGCCAGCTTGAGATTGGCTCCGCCCACATCCAGGCCAATCCAGCTCATCGCCTGCACGTCCCCACACACTTGCGGCACGTCCTTGGGCACAAGCGGCTCCCCGGCGGGATCAACCGCCCGGCCGCAGCGAACGCCACGGTTCTTCCTGGCTCATATCCACCAGGGGCGGTCCCTGGATGTTGGCCGGGGAGAGAATGGCCAGAAACTCCAGCGTCTCTTCGCCCACGTTGTAGGTGCCGTGGACCACGTTGGTGGGGATGTGGGCCACCTGGCCGGGGCGGAGGATCTGCATCTGCCGATCCACCCACTGCTCGGCCTTCCCGCGCAGGATGTAGATGATCTCCTCCTGCTCCGGGTGGCGGTGGAACGCATGGCACTTGCCCGGCGGCATGTGCACGCGCACCAGCAGCAACTGCTCGGCCGGCACGATGTCCGGCCGCACCATCCAGTCATGGGGGCCCCAGGGTAGCTCTTCCACGATCAGATTCTCGTCGGTGACGAACGGATTGGCCGGATGGCTCATAACGTGTACTCCTGCATGGATGGAAGTGGCAAAGGTCCATCGTCCCCTGGGTCCTTGGAACCGGCTTTACCAAAGAAAGTGCTGCTGAGGGGCCGCTTGATCAAAGACTTCTCAAAAACGCAAGCAACGCCTCCAGCTCCTCCGGGCTCAGGGGCTTTCCCTCCAGGCCGTGCCCGTACCGGACGAACACCTCCCGCAGCCCCCCAGCCCGATTGTCGTGAAACAGCCGATATCGCTGGCTCACTCCCCGGAGCGAAGGCGGATTGAACTCCCGCAGGCCCTGGCTGTCGTGCAAGCCCACGTCGTACAGGTCCGGCGTGGTGTATTCCGGCGGGCGATGGCACTCCACGCAGCCGCGTTGCTGGAACAGCTGCTCCCCTCGGCGGATCAGGGCCGGGTCGGCCTTGTCGAACCGCCCCACCCCCGGGGCCGGCGGCAACTGCTGCAAAAAAGCAGCCAGAGCGTTCACCGTTTCGGCATCCGGCTCCGGACCGCGCATGGTGGCCTGGATCGAGGCCCGTATCTGCACGTGCAAGTCGCTGCGGGAACCGTTCCACGCCCAAGGGGCCGTGCCGCCGGTGCCCAGCAGCGAAAGCACCCGCTTGGGCGCCCCGAACGTGCCGTCGCTCAGGTTGTCGTTGAGCAGGCCGTTGGTGTGCCCGTCGGTGTGGCAACTGTGGCAGCTCATCCAGCGATCCATCGCCAGGCGGCCGGAGTAGAACAGCTCCTCGCCTTTCTCCGGCAAGCTGCGCGGCCGCTGCGGGCCCAGGGAGATCGTGGCCAGCAGCTTGGGCGGCGAGAGCTCAAACACGCTCACCGTGTCGTCGAAGCGGTTGGCCACCCAGGCCACGCGGTCCCGGGGGCCTAACGCCACGGCCACCGGGTTGCGCCCCACCGGGTAGCGCTGCAACACGTAGTCGTCCTGGCGGCCCACGGCTACGTGGTCCGCCCCGCCCAGGGTGACAATCACGCGATAGTCGGCCGTGACGGCCACGTCGGTGGGATCGGCCCCGCCGAAACGCGAATCGCCCAGCAGGTGCACGTGGGTGCCCTGAAGCACGGGCCGATCCAGCCGCATCAGGTTGGAAAGCGGCACCCACCGCAGCACGTTGCTCATCAGCACGCCCCAGTGGACGTCGTTGTGCGTGGTGCGGGCCAGGTCGTTGAGGATCTGGTGGGCCACCAGCACGTGCGTCCCTCGCGGATGAAGCCGCATGGCGCGGATGTTGTGGGCGGGGATTTCCCGCACCTGAGCCAGCTTCATCCCGGGCAGCTCCACCACGGCAATTTGCCCGGCAAAGGCGTCGGCCACCAGCAGGGCGTCTTCGCACTCCAATGGCAGCAGCACCCGGGGGCAAAACGGCAGCCGCACCTCCCCGGCCGCGCGGAGCGCTTGCAACTTGCCCGTTTTATCGGCCACCAGTTCCCAGCGGCTCACTCGCCGCGACCACAACGAGCTGACCCACGCCCAACGCCCGTCCCGCGAAACGGCCACCTGCACCGGGTACGGAGGAACTGTTGTCTTG
>JALSGI010000294.1 GCA_026982835.1 Planctomycetota bacterium
TTCACCGTGCGCGTTGTTTTCCACAAACGCGTTCTGTTCCTGCTAGGTGCGGAAGCACCACATCTGGCATCCCCATGCTAGCTGGCTAAACACGTACCCGGCTTCAGCTGGCGGAGAAGGTCAACACACAGGTGTTTGTTCGGCTCTCCACGGGCTAAAGCCCGGGGCTCGCCAACCGCGGGCTGACGCACGCGGCTCGCCGGACAAAAATCGACTCTTATTGCTCTGGAAACACTCCGTCTTGTGCTAGCACGCTAAGCACGTACAAAGTCGGCGGCTCCTCCATCCCCCCACGCCCCCATCCCCCCACGCCTTCCGGGAGCTTACGCTCCCGGCTCGCCGTGGACGTCCTCCCAGTAGTCGATCCGCTTTCGCAGGGCGTATTCGCGGTGGATCCACCAGGGGAGCGTGGCCCCGCCGTCCACCAGCAGACTGCTGCCGGTGATGTATTCGCTTTGCGGATCACAGAAAAAAAGCACCGCCCGGGCGATCTCCTCGGGCCGGGCCAGGCGTCGCCAGGGGAGGAGTTGGGCCGCCTGGGCGATCTCCTCCTCGGTCATGAACTTCCGCTCTCCCGGCGTGTCGGTCCAGCCCGGGTGCACCAGGTTCACGCGGATGCGGTGCGGAGCCAGTTCCGCAGCGGCCGTGCGGACCAACTGCACCAGGGCCGCCTTGGCCATGTTGTAGGGCATGCTGCCGGCGATGGGCAGCCAGGCGTGCGGGGAACCGATCACCACCACCGAGCCGCTCTGGCCCTGCTCCAGGAGCACCGGCACGGCCGCCCGCAGCAGATGCACCGCTCCCCACATGGTCACATCCACCGTGCGGCGAAATTCCTCCAGCGGCACGCGGTGGAACAGGTCGCGGTAGCTGTAGGCGGCGTTGCTAATCACCAGATCGAGCCGCCCCCAGCGCTTGAGGGCCTGCTCGACCACCTGGTGCATGGCTTCCGCGTGGCTGACATCCCCAGGCATCCAGGCGGCGTCCTGGCCCGTGGCTTGCACCACCTGCAGGGCCTCCTCGGCTTGGTCGTGGCCGGGCAGGTCCACCAGTCCCACCCGGGCTCCGGCCCGGGCCAGGTACACGGCCACGGCCCGCCCGATGCCGCGGGCCGCCCCGGTCACCAAGGCCACTTTTCCTTGCAGATCGACCGATTGAGGGCCCATTGCCTGCTCCTGGTACGGCAGCTGGAGTCGCTTTGCAAAAGGGAGCCTTTACGCCGGGAAGCGATTGTATCGGGCGTTTTTTCCAAGTGCCACACTCGGCCCGGATGCAGAGCGCCGCCACTTGGGTTTCTGCCTGGCGGGGGCTACCATAGGCGGCTGGCCTAGTGGAAAGATGCCTCTTGCCGGGAGGCCGCTTCGGCGGCGGCAATGCGATGAGCAGCAACCAGGAAGCCGTGCAGCGCCTGCGGTGGAAGAAGTTCCCGGTGCTGGACGACGGGTTTGTGTGCCTGGTGGATGTGATGGGAGACGACCAGGCGGTGGTGCAGGCGGCCCGGGTCAGCTACGGGGCCGGCACACGCCGCGTATCGGACGACCGCACCTTGATCCGCTACCTGATGCGCCACCGGCACACCACCCCGTTTGAAATGGCCGAAGTGAAGCTGCTGGTGCGGGTGCCGATGGACACCTGGCGGCAGTGGATCCGCCATCGCACGGCCAATGTGAACGAGTACAGCACCCGCTACTCGGTGGCCATCGACGCCGCCCAGCGCACCCCTGCGGACCAGTGGCGCCGCCAGTCGCAAAGCAATCGCCAGGGGAGCGAAGGCTACCTGGACGAGGAGCTGGGGCGGCAGCTCAGCGCCGAGGAAGAAGCCTTCCACCGCGAGGCACGCCGGGTGTATGAGCACCGGCTGGCCGTGGGCGTGGCCCGCGAACAGGCACGCAAGGACCTGCCCCTTTCCACCTACACGGAAGCCTACTGGAAGATCGACCTGCACAACCTGCTGCATTTTCTGGCCCTGCGGATGGACCAACACGCGCAGTGGGAGATTCGCCAGTACGCCACCACGATCGGGCACGAGATCGTGCGGCCGCTGTTCCCGCTGGTGTGGGAAGCCTTTGTGGACTACTGCCGCGAGGCGATGTTTTTGTCGCGGCTGGACCAGGGGGTGCTGCAACGGCTTCTTGCCCGCTGGAAGGAAAATGGCTCCCTTACGGCCGAGGACTTCCTGGAGCTGCAAGACCCCTCGTGGCGGGGCCTGCGGCGTTGCCGGGAGCGGAACGAGTGCTGGGAGAAGCTGGTGCGGCTGGGATTGTTTCCGCCCGGACCGCCCCCGGTGCCGCAGCAGTAGGTCGGCTTGCGGCGTGCGACTGGCGGCTTGCGCTGGTGCTACCGCACCGATGCCGGAACAAGCGTTCATTCTCGTAATGGCGAGCCGCCGACTGAAGTCGGCGGAGAACGGCGAGCCGGGGGCGTAAGCTCCCGGTTGCTAAACCAAAGCGGTATTCGGTGCCGTTTTGTGAAAAACCGCATGCTCGACGATGCGGCTCGCCGGAGCTTCCGCTCCGAGGCAAAAACAAGCGCCGATTGGCGCAACTGGGAGGGCGAGGTCACGGCCGAGCCGAAGGAGTGGAAAAGAGTGCCGGGTTTGTTGAGCATTTACTCATAAGTGAACTCCTCCAGCACAAGTCTTTTTGATAGTACGTTAAACACGCACAAAGTCAGCGGAGCACAGCAAGCCGGGCATCGTAAACCCGCGGAGAAAGACGGCGGTGGGTGATTTGGCTTTCCCCGGGCTCCAAGTCCGGGGCTCGCCTTCCTGGAGATGCACACCGTACCTGTAACATCCCCCGAGACGCTTGCTCGCCATGCGGATTGTTCTTTGCTATCCGGTGCAGCCGCACCACGTGGAGCAGATTCAGGCCACGGTGCCCCAGGCCCAGGTGATCGACGCCGGCCAGGCCCGACTGGCCGAGGAGCTGCCCGGGGCCGACGTGCTTTGCGGCCACGTGAAGGTGCCGGTTCCCTGGGACGAGGTGGTGGGGCGGGGACGCCTGCGGTGGATTCAATCTTCGGCGGCCGGGCTGGACCACTGCCTGGTGCCGCAGGTGATCGAGTCGCCCATCGTGGTCACTAGCGCTTCAGGCGTGCTGGCCGACCAGGTGGCCGAGCACACGATGATGCTCTTGGGGGCGCTTTTTCGCAACCTGGGCACGTTCTTCCGCGCCCAGCAGCGCCGGGAGTTCGTTCGCCGCCCCACGCGCGACCTGCACCAGGCCACCGTGGGGATCGTGGGCCTGGGGGGGGTGGGCCGCCGGCTGGTGGAGCTGCTTTCCCCGTACCGCACCACCATCCTGGCCACCGATTACTTTCCGGTGGATCGGCCCCGGGAAGTGCAACAGCTGCTGCCGCCGGAGGGGCTGTGGGACATTTTGCCGCGGCTGGATGCGCTGGTGCTTTGTGCTCCGCTGACCGAACAAACGCGCGGCATGGTCAACGCCCGGCTGCTGCAGCGACTGCGGCCCGGGGCGTTCCTGGTCAACGTGGCCCGTGGGCCATTGGTGGTGGAGCAGGACCTGGCTGCGGCGCTGGAGAGCGGACACCTGGCCGGGGCCGCGCTGGATGTGACACCGGAGGAACCCCCAGGGCCGGAAAGCCCGCTGTGGCAGGCCCCCAACTTGATCCTCACCCCGCACGTGGCCGGGCAAAGCGCCTGGCG
>JALSGI010000295.1 GCA_026982835.1 Planctomycetota bacterium
TGCTTGGAGGCGGGGCTCTTGGAGCCGGAATGCCGTATCCGGCACGGCCCCATTGTGTGCTCGTGCTGCGGCCGGGGCAAACAAGAAACCGCTTTTCGCTTCCCCCGGCCCTACGGCGGCGGCGATTGCCGCACCAGTTGGCTGATCTGCTTGAACTGCGGCGTGCCGGCCCGCCGACACCACTCGAACATCACCGATTCGGTCGTGGTGAGCGTGGCCCCGGCCGCCTCCATCCGACGCAGGGCCACCTCGTGGTCCAGCTCTCCGCGGGCACCCACCGCATCGACCACCACGAACAGGTCGAACCCTCGGGCAAGCAGGTCCAGCACCGTCTGCTGCACGCATACGTGGGTTTCGATCCCCACGGCCACCACTTGCCAGCGAGTCTCAACGTCCAGCTGCTTGAGAAACGGTTCACACCCGGCACAAGAAAAGGAGAGCTTTTCCGGCACGGGGCCCAGACGCTGTCGCAGCGGTTCCACGGTGGGACCCAGCCCCTTGGGATACTGCTCGGTGCCCAGGGCCGGCACCTCCAGCACTTGGGCCGCTTGCAGCAGCCGCTGGATGTTCCAGATGATTCGCTGATGCTGCGGGATGAGCGGGATGAGCTTCTCCTGCACATCCACCACCAGCAGCACGCTGGTAGAGGCCGAGAGCAACTGGGGGCTGCGATCCGGGGGCGAGGGAAGGTCGCTTGTGGCCATCGCACTTCCTGGCTCTTAGGGTCCCACCGGCGGAGAGCCGTCGCGGCCGGAGTAGAGCTTGCCGTGGGCAAACGCCTCGGCCATGGCCTTGGGCACTTCGGCTTCGGCCAGGATCAGTTCGGCCCGGCGGGCGGCCACCTCGGCCCGCATCTCCTGCTCCTCGGCCAGGGCCATGGCGCGGCGCATTTCGGCCCGGGCTCGGGCCACCCGCATATCGGCCTCGGCCTGGTCGGCCTGGAGCCGGGCACCGATGTTGTTGCCCACGTCGATGTCGGCAATGTCGATGGAGACGATCTCGAAGGCCGTGTGGGCGTCCAGTCCGCGGGAAAGCACGGCCTTGGAGATCAAGTCGGGGTTTTCCAGCACGTCCAGGTGCCGCTCGGCCGAGCCGATGGCGGTGATGATCCCCTCGCCCACCCGGGCGATGATCGTCTCCTCGGTGGCTCCGCCGATGAGTTGTTCCAGGTTGGTGCGCACGGTGACGCGGGCACGCACGCGCAGCTCCACCCCGTCCTTGGCAATGGCGCTCAACACGCTTTTGTGCGAGCGTCGGGGGTCGGGGCAGTCGATCACCTTGGGGTGGACGCTGGTGCGCACCGCGTCCAGCACGTCGCGTCCGGCCAGGTCGATGGCCGCCGCCTGGTCGAAGTCCAGGTCGATCGATGCTCGGTGGGCGGCGATCAACGCCCGCACCACGTTCAGCACGTGCCCTCCGGCCAGGTAGTGGGCCTCCAGCCGCCGCGTGGTGATGTCCCGCAAGCCCGCCTGCACGGCCATGATGCGGGCATCGACGATCAACGGGGCGTTCACTTTACGGAGGCTCATGCCGATCAGGCTGAGGATGCTCACGTGGGCGTTGGACATGTAGGCCCGAAACCACAGGTTGCCGTACTTGAGCACCACGAACACCAGCACCACCACGGCGATGCCCACGACGGCGGTGCAAGCTATCTGTCCCCAGGTCAAGCCCAAAAGAACCTTTCCGGCCATGTTTTGCCCACTCCTTGCCGAACCCAGAACCGCAAACAGCACAGCAGATGCGTAGCCCATCGTATCATTTTTGCCCGGCAACGGAAGAGTTTTCTGGCAAAGAGCCTCCCGTAGCTCTCATACCGGAAAGCCCACCTGCGCGGCAAGCAGCACGGCCGAAAGCTCGCCGATCAAGCTGACGATCACCACCACGTAGAGAATCCCGGTGGCGCTTTGCGTGTTGGGCACCTCGAGCGTTTTCCAGGTCATCCACAGCAGCGGCACCGGAGCCACTAGTCCCGCCCCGTAGCGAAGCCACAAAAAAGCCGCCGTCGAAAAAGCCAAGGCGTTCTCCGGCCCCCACATCGTCCAACTGGCAACACACCACGCCCCGCGAGCCACCACCGCTGCGGCGCTGGCTCCAATCAATGCCCGCAAAGGACGCAGCTTCATGCCCGGGGAGTTCAAGTACCAGTGGCCCAGCAGCATGGCCGCCAGCACGTTGCCCAAAAGCACCGCGGCGGTGGCCGCGTCCACGGCAGCGCCCCAGGGAGAAAACGCTCCGGGGGTGTTTGCTCCACGGAAAGACGCCGCTTGCGTGGCGATCACCAAGGCGGCCACGGCGGCCACAACCAGCAGCAGCTTCCCCGGCCGCAAAAGCCCGTAAGCGAAAAGAATCGATGCCACGTAACCGCTGCCCACCACGGCCACCGCGGGCCAGAACGCCTCCCAGGGGCCCACCAGCCAGGCTACCGCAGCCGCCAGGGCCCCTAGCCCCAGCACCACGTAGCTGTGCACCTGGAAGTAGCCGGGCCGGATGTCCCGACTGCTGGCTCCCACCAACGCAGCGGCCAGCCCTCCGGCCAGGCGAGCGACAAATCCCACCAGCAACCACACGGCACACTCTCACCTTGGGCAAGCAAACGGCAGGTGAAAAACCGACGTTCCCCCGTACCCGCGGCGGCGCAGACGGTTCAGCTCCGCGGGCCGTAGATGAGCGAAAGCACCTCGGCCCGGCTCGACTGGTTGTAGCGGAAAATCCCCCGCATGGCTGAAGTGACGCACACGCTCTCCGGGCGGCGGATGCCCCGGATGGCCATGCACGTGTGCACCGCCTCGATCACCACGGCCACGCCCTTGGCGTGCAGTTGGTCCATGAGCAAATCGGCGATCTGCTCGGTCATTCGCTCCTGTACCTGGGGGCGCCGGGAGATGTCTTCCACCACTCGGGCCAGCTTGCTCAGACCCACCACGCGTCCATCGGGCAGGTAGCCGATGTGGGCCTTGCCCATAAAGGGCAGCAGGTGATGCTCGCACATGCTGTTGAAGCTGATGTCCTTCACCAGCACGATTTCGTCGTATTTTTCGTCGAAGAACTTTTGCAGGTGCACCTGCGGCTCGGCTCCCAGGCCGGCGAACATTTCGGCGTACATGCGAGCCACGCGGGCGGGGGTCTCTTGCAGGCCGTCGCGGTCCGGGTCCTCGCCGATGGCCAGCAGAATCTCCCGCACGGCCCGGGCGATCCGCTCCTGGTCCACCTGGCCCGTCCGGGGCGGGTTGCCGTTGCGGTCCGCAGGGGAAGCGGCTTTTGCAGGCGACGAACGTTTCGATGAGGCAGACGGTCCACTCATGCTCGGAAAACTTCCTCGGCTGCCGGGGGGCAGCTCGTCGCGGGGGAAAGAGGCGTCTCGGGGGCGGCGGGAGCCGGGCAGGAACCTCACCCGCCTCCTGCGCCGCAACCCCCTGCCACCGATTATGAGCCAAAGCCCCTCGGACCAAAAGGAGCACCGGGCCGGGATGCCGAACTTTTGGCCCGACTGCCCGGCCGCATCGTCAAGCAGGCCAAGCTCTCGGCGAGCCTCCAGTTTCGTACGTGTTTAGCGTGCTATCAATGATTATTGTGTTTGTGCTGGAGGAGCTCCCTTGTGAGAAAGCGCCCAACAAAACCAATACTCTTTTCCACTCCAGCG
>JALSGI010000296.1 GCA_026982835.1 Planctomycetota bacterium
GGCCCTGGCTCCGCGGCTGGTGGAGCTGGCCCAGGGGCTGACCGAAACGGCCCACCCGCTTCGGCTCTGCCACCTGCTGAACCAGCAATACGCCCAGGCGGCCGCCGAAGTGGAACGCGAGAGCCAGTTGCCCGAGCCCATCCCCCGGTTGGCCCAGCTTGTGGTGGCCAGTCCCTTGGAAGCGGCCCTGTTCGACGCCCAGGGCAAAGCCCTCGGCACCAGCAGCTACAACCTGCTGGGACCGGAGCACTGCTCGGAGGATTTGTCCCGTTACCTAAGCTCGGAGTTTCAGGGCGAGTACCTGGACCGCTACACGCTGCGTAAGCCCAAGCCGCGCATGCCGCTTTACCACCTGGTGGGCGCCCTGGACCCGCTGAGTGAAGCCGAAGTTTCCAAGCCGGTGGGCGACGGGCTGCCGGAGACGCTCGGGGAGTGGATTCTCCGGGACGGGCTGACGCACCTGAAGATCAAACTGGCCGGAAACGACCTGGATTGGGACGTAAAGCGCGTGCTGGGCGTGGAGCAGGTGGCCGGGCAGGCCCAGGCCCAACGCGGCTGCCGCCAGTGGTTCTACTCGGTGGACTTCAACGAGCAGTGCGAGTCGGTGGAGTATGTGCTGGAGTTTTTACACCGGGTGGGCGAGCAGTCCCCGCAGGCGCTGGAGCGGATCCAGTACATCGAACAGCCCACTCACCGCGACCTGGCCGCTCATCCGGAGAACCGCATGCACCAGGCGGCCCAGCTCAAACCGGTGGTGATCGACGAGTCGCTGGTGGATTTCCAGTCGCTGCTCTTGGCCCGCGAGTTGGGCTACTCCGGCGTGGCGCTGAAGGCCTGCAAGGGACAAAGCGAAGCGTTGCTGGCCGGGGCCGCGGCGCAGAAGTACGGGATGTTCCTCTGCGTTCAGGACCTCACCTGCCCGGGCCGTTCGTTTCTTCACTCGGCCACGCTCTCGGCCCGCATCCCCACCGTGGCCGCCATCGAAGGCAACGCCCGGCAGTATTGCCCGGCGGGCAACCGCGGCTGGGACGAGCGTTTTCCTGGCATGTTTCGCATCAGCGACGGCACGGTGGAAACCGCCCTGCTGGACGGTCCCGGCCTGGGCGGATTTTGAATCGGCTTGTGGCGTCTTGGGTCTTGGGTCGTGGGTCTTGCGGTGGTGCTTCTGTACCGGGCGAGCCCCGAGCTTCAGCTCGGGGAGGGCTTGGAGGCGTGGAGGCTTGGGGGCTTGGAGGGATCCGGAGCCCCGCACGTCAGTGCGGGGAGAAACAGAAGACGGCGTGCGGCTTGCGCCCTGCGCTGTTGCGCCAGGTGCTTCCGCACCGAAGCAAGAACAAGCGTTTATTCTTGCAACCGGCGAGCCGCCAGCTTCAGCTGGCGGAGAAAAATAAACTGCATGCGCTTCTTTGGTTCTCTCCGGACTGAAGTCCGAGGCTCGCCAGAGGCAAGAATAAACGTCGATTTTTGCACGCCACGGCAAGCCGAGAGCGTAAGCTCCCGGTTACTTCAAACGATGCGACGGCCGATCCGGTTCCAAACAACCGCATGCTCACGCATGCGGCTCGCCGTGTGCCCGCCTGGGGCCATTTCACGCCCAACGCCAGGCAGCCTCCCCGGCCGCGTCCTCCGGCACCGGCAGGCCGAAGTGGGCCAGCAAGCTGGGGCCCAGGTCGATCAATTGCAGCCCTTGCACCTGCCCCGGGCCTTGCTCCAGCGGGCGGGAGCTTACAAACACGCCGTCCCAGTGGTGGTTGGCTCCGTCTGGGCCGGTGTCGTTTCCCGGCCAGTAAAGCGGCCCGCCCACCGTGCCTACGCTGCGGTAACGCAAGTTGCCCCAGTAGCAGATCAAATCCGGTGCCACGCCGCGGCATTCTCGAAACAGCTCCTCGGGCCGGAAGACCGCGGTGGGAATCGGCTCCCCGTCCGGCCCCGGCAGGGCTTCCATCTCTGCAGCCAGCCGGTCGCGCCAGGCTTCGTATTCCCCCGGCGGCACCACCCCCTGCGGCTCGCGGCCCTGGAGGTTCAAAAACACCCGGGCGTAATAGCCCCCTTCGCTCCAGGCCACGGTACGGGACCAGTCCACCTCCACCTCTCCCCAGGCCGTAGGCTGGTCGGGCCTGCGCCGCAGCACCAGGTAGCCGCGCTCCATGAGCCACTGGTTGACGGCAATCCCCCCTTCCAGCGGGCAGGCCCCGTGGTCGCTTACCACCAGCAGCAACACATCCGACGGCAGGGCTTTCAGCAGGCGACCCAATTGCTGATCCAAAAAACGGTAGTACTCCGGCACGGCCTCCCGCAGGGGATTGTCCGCCCCCGGGTACTGCGGATGGTGAGGATCGAAAAATTGCCAGAAGGCGTGATGCAGGCGGTCCGGTCCCATGTGCACCAGGAAGATCAAGTCCCAGTGGGGCGATTGGGCCAGGTGGCAGGCGGCGTCGAAGTGTAGCCGGGTCATGCGGTGGATGCGCTTAAGTAACTCCTGGCGATTTTCGGTGCGAAACGGGGCCACGTCGAACATCCACGGCGAGCCGAGCACGCGGGCAAGCTCCTGGCCGAACTGGGGCGGTTCGCACCACCGGACGTTTTCCCCTTCAGGGGTGAGAAAGCAGCCCACGGCCGCCCCGTGGGCAAGCCGCGGCACGGGAAAAAGTGGCGGTACCCCCAGCACCAGAGAGCGAAGCCCGGCCCGGTCCAGGTGTTCCCACAGTCGAGGGCGGGTTACCTGGTGAGCCAAGGCTAGCGAAAGCCCCCGGTAGCTGGTGTCCGAGCGGTTGCGAAACCCATAAAGGCCCAACTGTCCCGCGTCGTAGCCGCTTGCCGCGCAGGCCCAAGCCGGCACGGTAATCGGCGGATGCACACTGCGCAACGGGCCCCAGCTTCCCTGGTGCATCAGGCGCCGGAAATGGGGCAAGTGCTCCCGGAACTGCTCGAACACCAGGCTCGGCTCCAGGCAGTCCAGCCCCAGCACGAACACGCGTTGGGCCATCCGTGGACTCCCGCGGGAAAGGGGTTACATCTGCTCCACGGTCTGGATGCCCAACAGCTCCAAGCCCTTTTGGATCACGCGGGCCGTCAGGTCGCACAGCACCAGGCGCGAACGGCGCAGGGGTTCCTTCGGGGCTTTGAGCACCGGGCAGCGTTCGTAAAAGGCCGTAAAGTGCGTGGCCAGCTCCTCGAACAGGTAGTTGGTCAACAGGTTGGGCCGGTAGTCCACCAGCACTTCGGCCACCGCCTCGGGAAAGCGAAGCAGGGCCAACGCCAACCGGCGTTCCTCGTCAGTGGTGAGCAGCACCGGATCCTGCCCGCGTCGCAACTGCTCGGCGTCGATCCCCCCGCGGCGGAGGATGCTGCGGATGCGGGCGTAGGCGTACTGCATGTAGGTGGCCGTGTTGCCCGTGGTGGACATCATCTTCTCGAAGCTGAACACGTAGTCGCTGGTGCGGTGGTGGGAAAGATCGGCGTACTTGATGGCCCCGATCCCCACCGCTTCGGCCACCTGGCGGCGTTGCTGGGGCGATAGCTCCGGCCCGGCGGGCTTGGCCTCGTCGTTTTCCGTGACGATCCGCAGCGCATGCTGCACCGCCTCGTCCAGCAGGCTCTCCAGGCCCACGGTGTCGCCGGCCCGGG
>JALSGI010000297.1 GCA_026982835.1 Planctomycetota bacterium
CGCTGGCCACGATTCCCGGCGAGGTGCCCAGCCCGCGGGAGCTCCCCTCCGGTTGCCGCTTCCACCCCCGCTGCCCTTTTACCGAGGATCGCTGCCGCCAGGAGGAGCCGCAGTTGCGCAGCTTGGGAACCGGCCACCTGGTCCGCTGCCACCTGGCCGAGCAGATCGAACAGGGAGCCGTGGCGGCCAGGCCTTTGGAATGAGGCCGCACGTGCCGGACACGCGGCCGGGGGGAGGTGCCTAGACAACGATGGTTCTCCCCCGACTCACGTCGGAGGCTCGCCATGCCCGAACCGCTGCTGAAAGTTCGCAACCTGAAGAAGTACTTTCCGGTTCGCAAGGGGGTGCTGGGCCGGGTGCGAGGATACGTCCACGCCGTGGACGACATCTCGCTGGAAATCCACCCGGGGGAGACGCTGGGGCTGGTAGGCGAAAGCGGCTGCGGCAAGACCACCGCCGGGCGGACCATCCTGCGACTGCTGGAGCCGACCTCCGGAGAGATCCTGTTCGAGGGCACCGACCTGGTGCAAGCCTCGGCCGAGCAGCTGCGCAAGCTGCGGCGGCAGATGCAGGTGGTGTTCCAGGACCCGTTCAGCTCGCTCAACCCGCGGATGACCGTGCGGGCGATCCTGGAAGAAGGGCTCATCATCCACCGCCTGGGCGACCGCCAGCAGCGGCTGGAGCGTGTGGCCGAGGCCCTGCGGGCGGTGAAGCTCGATCCGGCCTTCATGGACCGCTACCCGCACGAGTTTTCCGGCGGGCAACGACAGCGGATCTGCATCGCCCGGGCGCTGGTGCTGCAGCCGAAGTTCATCGTGCTGGATGAACCGATTGCGGCCCTGGATGTGTCGATCCAGTCGCAGGTGATCAACCTGCTCAACCAGCTTAAGCGGGAACACCACCTGACGTATCTTTTCATTTCGCACGATCTGGCCGTGGTGGAGTACCTGTCGGACCGGGTGGCGGTGATGTACCTGGGCCAGATCGTGGAGATGGCTCCCAGCGAGGAGCTGTACCACAATCCGCTGCACCCTTACACCCAGGCGTTGCTGTCGGCGGTGCCGCGGATGGAGCCGGGGCAGAAGCGGAAGCGGATCGTGCTTCCTGGCGACGTCCCCAGCCCGATCAACCCGCCCAGCGGCTGCCGCTTCCACCCCCGCTGTCCGGTGGCCCAGGACGTGTGCCGGATGGTCCCCCCCCGGGAGCTTCGCTTGCCGGGAGAGCACACGGTGCGCTGCCACGTGGTGGAGCAGGAGCTGGGGCTTTCCGGCTCGGAGGCGCAGGCCGCCTCTTCCCGGGAATCATAAGGCCGCAGCAGGAGCGTTTCCGCCCCTGGGGACCGGGAAAAGTTATTGGAAATATCCCCCGGCAAAGCTATCATAAAATGCATAGAGACGTGGCCGGTCATTTCTTTCCAATCATCCGACATTCGGCGGTGCGCACTGCGCGCAGGGATTTGTATATCCGGTTATTCCCTTTTCTTTGGATCGAGGCATGTCATGAACCGCTGGAACGACGCGCCGGAAGAAACTTCCCGTAGAGAAAAGCGCAGTTGGGGGCTTTGGGGCCTGCTGGCGTTGCTGGGCATCGTGGGCGTTGGCGCTGTCTTTTTCGTCGCTTTCCGAACGCCGGACCAGCAGCGGCCCTCGCTGGAGGAGCTCGTGCGGCAGCGCCAGGAGCTGGACAAGACGCTGTGGGCCGACGAGGTGACGGCGCAGACTTTTGAAGAACCCTTCGTGGCCCTGTGGGACGCGATCCGCCAGAGCGAAGACAAGTTCGCCCCCTTGAAGGAGTTTTCCTTCCAGGAACTGCTCATCGGCTCCTGGCAGCCCCAGGGAAGCATCGAGCTGGACATCCAACTGGCCGGCATGGACCAGCAGTTCCGGCGCTACACGCCCGAGAGCTGGGCGCAATTGCTGGAGCAACTGGAGGAACAGGGATACCGCCTGATCCAGTGTGAGTTTCATCACTCGAAGTTTTTCCCGCCCAAGCAGGGGCCGGCTCGGTCCATCTTTTCGTCGGTCTTTCACGTGGAAAACCGGAAAACCAACACCCGGTACATTCTCAAGGGGAACATCCACGTGCACTGGGCCGCCGGCAGCACGCCGCAGGTGGAGCGGATCGAGCTGCGGGACTTCCAGGCCCTGTATCGTACCGGGGAACCGGTGTTTCAGGAACGATTCACCATCGGCGACGAAGTGTTCCGCCAGGATCCGTGGGCGATGAATTTCCCGATCCTGTACGACATGGACGGGGACGGGCTGAGCGAGTTGCTGCTGCCCAACTTCAACTTGATCTACTGGAACAAAGGGGGCTTCCGCTTCCAACAGGACAAACTGTTCGAGCATCCCCCCGATCTGCTCTACAGCAAGAAAAAGCAATGGTGGATCGTGGGGGCCGCGTTGTTGGCCGACCTGTCCGGGGACGGCAACCCGGACATGCTGGTGGCCGGTCCCAAGGGGATTCTCTACTACGAGGCCAGCAGCCTGGGGCGATTCAGCTCCCCGCCGAAGCTGGTCCCGCTCAAGGAACCTCCCCGCGGAGTCTATGTCCTGACCGCCGGGGACATCGACGGGGATCAAGACCTGGACGTGTGGTTGGGGCAGTACATGGCCCCTTACTACAAGGGCCAGACCCCCACGCCCTACTACGACGCCAACAACGGGGAACCGGCCTACCTGCTGCGCAACGACGGCAACGGCAAGTTTGTCGATATCACGGAAGAAGCGGGGCTGGCCGCCAAGCGTTTCCGCCGCACCTATAGTGCATCGCTGGTCGATCTGGATGAGGACGGAGATCTGGATTTGCTAACCGTGAGCGATTTCGCCGGACTGGACGTGTACCAAAACGACGGCAAAGGCCGCTTTACCGACGTGACCGATCGCTGGGTGGACAAGCGGCATGCCTTTGGCATGTCGCACACCTTCGGGGACTACAACCTGGATGGACGGCTGGACTTCTACATGATCGGCATGTCTTCCACCACCGCCCGGCGGCTGGATCAGCTGGGACTGGGACGTGCCGATGCCCCGGACAAAAACCAGATGCGGAAAGAGATGGGCTACGGGAACCGCATGTACCT
>JALSGI010000298.1 GCA_026982835.1 Planctomycetota bacterium
TCCGCACCGGGGTGAGAACAAACGTCAACTTGCACAACCAAGAGCCCCCCGCGTAAGCGGGGGGAGGCGGCGAGAATCGGCTTGCGGCTTGTGCCATGCGCTGTTGCGCGGGAGCTGCTGCTCCGCAGCAAGAACAGGCGCCGATTCTTGTAACGGCGAGCCCCGAGCTGAAGCGCGGGCTGGCCAAAGCGCATTTTGGACGGGCTTTTATTTTTTATGCGGGAATCGTTGCCAGGTCATGAGGACCGGGGCCAGAGCCACGGCCGCCGCACAGAGCCAGGCCCAGGTGTCGCCCCAGGCCAGGTAAGGGGTGGTTGCGGCGTAAGGATGCACTTGGACGAACAGGAAGGTCGCTTGCCGTCGCGGGCCTTGGGCCAGGATTTGCCCGCGGTGGTCCACCGCCGCCGAGATGCCGGTGTTGGCCGCCACGAGCACGGGCCGCCGGGTTTCCACGGCCCGGAACACGTGGCTTACCAGGTGCAGCTTCAGTTCGCTTGAGCCCCAGAACCAGCCGCTGTTGGTCAGGTTGACCAGCACTTCGGGCCGGGGGAGTTTTTTGCGTTGGGCTTGTCGGGCCGCGTGGTTCACCTGGCGGCGGACCAGGTGGGGCAGGATGCTTTCGTAGCAGATGTTGGGCACCAGCGAGGTTTTTTCCAGGGGGAACGTGGCCGGGGCCGGTCCGGGGGCCAGGCCTTGGTCCATGGGGGCCAGGCGGTAAAGCCAGGGGAAGTAGTCGCCCAGGGGGATGTATTCACCGAAGATGATCGGTTTCATTTTGTGGTATCGGGCCAGCAGCTCGCCCCGGGGGGAGACGAGCACGGCCGTGTTGAATCGCTGCGGCCGGGAGCCGGGGGGCGGGGGCACTTCTTCGTACTGGGCTGCGTGCACTCCCAGGACCAGCCACCGCTTGCCGGCTTGGGTATGGAGACGGGCCAATTGGTCCAGGAAGGCCGGGCTGACCAGCTCCGGGTACTGCTTGAGGAACTCCAGCGAGGGGTGGAACATTGTCTCGGGCCAGAGGATGAGTTGAGCCTCAGGGTGTTGGGCCACGGCCTGCGAGGTCAGCTTCGCGCACTGCTGGTGCATTTGCAGGATGCGTTGCCGCGACTGGCCGAATACGGTATCGAAGGAGCTTTGCACCAGGATGGCCTTCAGCGGGGGCGCTTGCGGCGGGGGGAGAGTGTGCAACCGCCAGTAGCCGTATCCCCAGCCGGCAAGCAGCACCGCGGCACCTGTTGCGGCAGCCAGCAGAGCGGTGCGAGCGTTGCGCCTGATGAGGGCGTGCCACAGGGTGGAGGCGGCGGCGGCCGAGACGAACACCACCCACAGGTCCACTCCGTGCTGGCCTACCAGTTCGGCCAGCTGGATTGCCGGGAGCTGTTGGTAGAGGGCATAGGCCGGGGAAGCGAGTGTGAATCCGCCGAAAAGTCTGGCCCGCACCACGGCCCCTGCGGCCCAAACCACCCCGGCCGCCAGCGGCAGCGGCACGCGCAGACGGCGCACCATCCAGGCCGAAATCCCCACCCAGGCCCAGGTGTAAAGCGACAAGTAAAGCGTCAGCGCCACCCAGCCGAACACTCCGGCCCAGTGCGGAAGCAACAGCCAGTAGAGCATGGCCAGCCAGAAGCCCCAGGCCGAAAGCCACACGGCTCCCAGGGGGCGGAGAAACCAACGGCAGGCGACAGCGGTTTTTCCCGGGGGGGGAGAGTGGGCTTTGTTCTTTTCCGGGGCAGAGGAGTCGCTTTGCTCGGCCAGCATCAACGTGGCCCAAAGCCAGGGCACCAGGGCAGGCCAGACCAGCGGCCACCATTCCAGCGGGGGCATGCTGGCCCAAAGCAATCCGGCCCCGGCCAGACACACGAGCAGCAGGGGCCAACCGGGCCGGGTGAAGGAATGGATGCAAGAAGCCATGCCTGCGTTGTAGGCTCCTGGGGGTCGGGGGAGGCGGATCCGGAGCCTCGATTGTGCCGCACGGGCTTGGGCGATTCCAGATGAGTGTGCAGACTACGCTTCGGCCTGCCGGAGCAGCTCCAGGCGGCTGTATTCGTCCAGGGTGAGGGTGGTCAGTTCCCCGTTGTCGCGGCGAAGCACGATCTGGTCGGCAAACGCCTTGTCGTCCCAGTTGCGCTGGAAGTGCAGTCCCTGGCGGACGCGGCGGGTTTCGACCACAGTGCCTTCGGTGCGGGTGCGCCAGCTACGAAAGCCCACTTTCACCTCGTGTTCTACGGCCACGCGGTCGCCGGGCCGCAGTTGCTCGAACAGCTTGCGGTTTTCCACGTAGCGGGCAAACGCCACCGGGTAGGGTTCCACCGGGTCGGACACGGCCAAGCTCCTTGAGTTTCGGGCCTGAAAGCCACAGCGTCATTGTGGCAGCAGCTCCTCTGGGGAGCAACGCCTGTTGGAGCGGGCGTGGGGGCCGTTGCTCGGGCCGGCCCGATTGGTTTGCCAGCAGAGGGGCCAGCGATTAGATTGGCAGCGTAACATCCCGCCTTCCAACAGCAAACCTTAGTGGGACCCCGGTTGCCCGCAAACGCCTGCTCGGCCAAGGAGGCCGGTAGCCGAGCAAACGGCTTTTCCCTGCCATCCCAGTGCCCGTAAGGAGCCCCGGCTTATGCAACGTGCTACATGTTTTCTGGCCTTTGGATTGCTGGTTCTTGCTTCGCAGGGGGCCTCCGCCCAGCAGATTCGCTACCTGCAAGGGCACGAGGACCCGGTGTATGCCGTGGCCGTTTCGCCCGATGGCCGGTTCCTTCTCAGCGGCAGCTTCGACCGCACGGCGCGACTTTGGGACCGCCGCAGCGGCCAGCCAGTTCGGGTGATGGCCGACCATACGAATCTGGTGCTTGCGGTGGCTTTTTCGCCGGATGGGCGATGGATGGCAAGCGGGGGGTTGGACAACACCGCCCGGGTGTACGAAGTGCCCAATCCCGCCCCCGTGGCCGAAGTGCCCCTTTCAGCTCCGGGCACCGCGCTGGCCACCACGCCGGACGGGAAGCAGCTTTTCCTCGGCGACGCCAGCGGCACGGTGCGGCTCTGGGATCCGGCGGCGGCCAAGGTGGTGCGGCAGTTCACCGGCGGCAGCGGCCCGGTGGCGGCTTTGGCCGTAGCTGCCAACAACGCCCTGCTGGTGGCCGCTTACCCGGACGGGCGCCTGCTGGGCTGGAACCCAGGCGATGGCAAGCTACAAGGAACAGTGCTGGTGCCGGGGACCCGGCACGTGTTCGTGCTGTCGGACAGCCGGACGGTGCTGACCCTGGCCGGGGAGGGCACGGTGCGGCGGCTCCTCTGGCCCCCCAAGCCTCCGGTCGGGCTGCCCCAGGCCAAGGGGGCCTCCGTGGCCGCACTGTCGCCTAACGGGCAGCAGGCGGCCCTGGCCGGGCAGGATGGACACGTGCGTATTTTCAACCGCGCCGACGGCAAGCTGCAACGGGACATCGCCACCGGCGAGCCGGTCACCGCGCTGGCCTTCCGCCGCGACGGCTCGCTGCTTGTCACCGGGCATCCCAGCGGCACGGTGCGGGTGTGGAAGGCAGCCGACGGGACCAAAGCGGCCGAGTTGCTGCTGCACCAGGGGCCGGTCCTTTCCCT
>JALSGI010000299.1 GCA_026982835.1 Planctomycetota bacterium
AGCAAACCGGCGAGCCGGGAGCACGAGCTCCCGGTTGCGAAGACAAAGCGACATTCGCTGCCGTTTTCTGAAAAACCGCGTGCTCACGCACGCGGCTCGCCGGAGAAGCATCGACTCGTTTTTGCTCTGGAAACGCTCCGTTTTATGCTAGCACGCTAAACGCGTACAAAGCGCCAAGGACCCGGACCCCGCCTCGGAACAGAAAAACGCTCCTCCTGCGGTTATTCTTTTTCCACGTACAGCAGCCGCCCGCAGCTGGGACAAAAGACGATCTTGTTCAACGCCACCATGTTCACCTGGTTGGGTGGCAGCTCGTGGTAGCAGCCACCGCACATCCGCGATTCCACCGGGGCCATCGCATCGGCCCCCTTGGCCTGCACCACCCGCTGGTAGCGGGGGCGGAACGACTCGGGCAGTTGGGCCTCGGTCTGCTCCAGTTCCGCCTCCAGCCGCTGGATGTCTTCCTGGATGGTTTGGGCGTCTTGTTCCACCTCGCGGCGCACGCGCTGCAGGTCCTCCTGGGCCTTTTCCACTTGTTGCTGGGCCTGGTGGACCTGTTGCTTCAGGGAGTCGATCTTTTCCAGTGCCTCCAGGATTTCGGTCTCCAGCACGCTGTTGGCCATTTCGTCGGCTTTGATCTGTTCCAGCAGCAGCTGGTATTCCTTGTTGTTGCTGGCTTCCTGCAACCGCTTTTTGAGCTTGGCGATCTTTTCCTCGCCGCTGCGCAGCTGGAGTTGCTTGTGATCGGCAGCCACTTGGGCGGCCTTGGTTTGTTCCCGCAGCTGCGCCACCTGCTGCTGGAGCTGGGCCAGGTGTTGCTCGCGGGCCTGGACCATCAAGGGACCACGACGCAGCCGCGATCGCAAATCCGACAGTAAGCGATGAAGGTGGTGCAAGCGGGTAAGGGTTTCGGCGGGGACACGCAGGTCGTTCTGATCCGGGTCCATGGCAGTTTTTTTCCGAACAAGCTAAGGGGTCACGAAAAAAGCCGCTGGCCAAGGCCAGCGGCTTTGCGGGTTCAACCAGCCACCTGCTCGAGGAAGCCCTCGAGTTGTTTGCTGCGGACAGGATGTTGGAGCTTGCGCACGGCCTTGGCTTCGATCTGGCGGACTCGTTCCCGCGTCACGCGGAAAATCCGGCCCACTTCTTCTAGGGTATAGGTATAGCCGTCGCCCAGCCCGTAACGCAAGCGGATGATCTCCCGCTCCCGGTAGGTGAGCGTTTTGAGCAGCGACTCGATCCGCGCTCGCAGCAGCGCCCGGTTGGCTTCCGAGAGCGGGCTTTGCGTCGAGCGATCCTCGATGAACTCCCCGAAGCAGGTGTCTTCGCTCTCGCCCACCGGGCGATCCAGGCTCACCGGGTGGTTGCCAATGGAGAGCACCCGGCGCGCTTCTTCCACGCTGAGCTGGGCCGCCTGGGCGGCTTCCTCGGGGGTGGGCTCGCGCCCCAGTTGCTGGGAGAGCTGCCGGGCCGCGTTGCGCAGCTTGCTCAGCACGTCGATCATGTGCACCGGGATGCGGATCGTGCGGGCCTGGTCGGCAATGGCCCGCGTGATCGCCTGCCGGATCCACCACGTGGCATAAGTGCTGAACTTGAATCCCCGGCGGTACTCGTACTTGTCCACCGCCCGCATCAGCCCGGTGTTTCCCTCCTGGATCAAGTCCAGGAAGCTCAGGCCGCGGTTGCGGTACTTCTTGGCGATCGAGACCACCAGCCGCAGGTTCCCGGCCGAAAGCTCGCGCTTGGCTTGTTCGTACTCTTCTCGGGCCTGGGCGATCCGCTCCAGGCGGCGGCGGAGGCTGCGGGGGGTTTCCTGGCTGGTGCGCATCAGGTCCTGAAGCTCCCGCCGCCAGTTGGCCCGCTGGTCCTTGTCCACGCACCCTGGACTGGCCAGGCGGCGGTGGAGGGTTTCCATCCGCTGGAGGATCTCTTCCAGTTGCCGCACCAGCAGCTGCACCCGCCGGGTGCGCAGGCTCAGCTCTTCGGCCAGCTTCACCGCCCGGCGACGCCGCCGCAGGCAGCGCCGCAAGGCACCCCGCCGCTGCTCCAGGGAAAGCGTGCGGTCCAGGAACGTCGCATAGTCCTTTTCGTTTTGTTCCAGCAGCGACTGGAGCGTGCGAAGGTTGTGCGGCATGCGGGCCAGGATCTGCTCCTTGGTCAGCCGTTCGGTCAGCGACACCTTGATCGTGCGATCAAACGGCAGCACGCCCTGGTGGACCTTCTGAAGCGACTCCACCGTGGCCCGAAGCGCCACGTGGCTGGTGAGCAACACGCGACGGAAGCGGCGGCGTGTGTGCTCGATGCGTCGGGCCAGCTCGATCTCCTGCTCCCGCGAAAGCAACGGGATTTCGGCCATCTGGCTCAAGTACAGCCGCACCGGGTCGTCGCTCCAGCGGACCTCCGACTCCAGCTCCTTGAGCAGCTTGGGATCGGCGGCTTCGGCGGCCGGGTCGGGCTCGTTTCCCGCGGCAGGTTCCTGGCGGCTCACCGGCGGGGCTTCCAGCACTTCCACCCCCCGCTCCTCCAAGGCCACCAGCAACGAGTCGAACAGCTCCGGGTCCGAGGCGTCCTCGGGCAGCATGCGATTCAGCTCGTCCAGGGTCAGATAGCCCTGGCGTTTGGCTTGCTCCAGGAGTTGGGACAGCAGTTGTTCAAACGTCTCCACGAGCGACCTCCTGTGCTGTGGTGCCTCTAGGGATCGATTATGGCCAGCGGGGCCGGGTAGCTTCAATCGGCCCGCCCTGGCCCGAAAATGCCGGCAGCGTCATCCCTCCGTGGACGACCGAATCCCCTGCCGGCGCCGTTGCTGTTCCAGCAATTGCTCGAACAAGGCTCGCTGGTGCGTCTCTTCTTCCGTGGTGCAAAGCTGGCGGTGCTGGTGTTGCAGCGCGTGTTGTTGCCAGCGGGCCAAGGCCCCTTGCAGGACCTGCTGCACCCAGTGGTGGAAGTCTTCGGCCTGTTGGGCCTTGGCCTGGGCCGATTCGTCCAGGGCCACCAGCAGGTTCTTGGCCTCTTCGTCCTCCATCCAGGAGAGCAAGTGCTGCAGGGTCGGCTCGGTGCCTTGCTGTTGCAAGGCCACAAAGGCCCGGTAAATCTGCCCGGCAAGCGGGTGCGGGTCCAACAGCCCCGGGGCCTGGCTCACCAACTCCAGGGCTTCCTGGGGCCGAAGCACCATTACTTCCAGCAGTTCCCGTTGCCAGAGCTCCAGCCGGGGGCGGTCTGGCGTCGCGGCACGCTTCGGGGCTCCGGGGGGCTGCCCGGCGGGCCTGCCCAGTTGCCGCAACCGCTGTCGCAAGGTGGTCTCTTCCACGCGAGCCACATGGGCCAGGCGCGTCAGCAGCCGCGCCAGGCGAATCTGGGTGGTTCCTTCGTTTCCTTGCGGGCCGTAGGCCACGCGGGCCAGCACCCGCAGCACTTCGTCCAGCCCTTGGGCCAATTGTCCGGCAGTGGCCTGCGGTCCCAACGCCTGCCGCAGCAGGTAGTACTTGTGTTCCAAGGCGTCGGGGGCCGCGGCCACCAGCTCCTGCCAGGCGTCCACCCCTCGCTGGAGCAGAAACTCGCACGGGTCCAG
>JALSGI010000300.1 GCA_026982835.1 Planctomycetota bacterium
CCTGGTGACGGTGAGCAACTACGCCGTGCTGGGGCTGCGACAGGGGCGGTGGAAGTACCACTACTGGGTCGAACAGGGGCAAGAGGAGCTTTACGACCTGCAGCGCGACCCGGCCGAGCGGCACGATCTGGCCGCCCGGCACCCCCGGCTGTGCGAGCAGTTCCGGCGGCGACTTGCGGCCTGGGTGCGCTATCAGCAGCGGTTTCTGGATCGATGGGCGGGACCGTAGGCGGACTTCCAGGAACCAGAATGCGGGCAAGCGGGAAGTGTGGCTTCTTCGGGGTTGTTTGCTTTGCTCCTCGGGGGCAAGTAAAATCGGCAGCAACCTGCCAGGAATGTTTCCCGCCCGGGGCAGATCGCCCCAGCCCCAAAGACCCGTTTTCAAGGAGACCCCCTCATGCGTCGAATCCTGCTGGCAACGGTTCCGCTGGCCGTGTTGCTGGCCGCCGGATGGGTGCAAGGCGGCGAGTCGCAGCCGATCAAGCTGTTCAACGGCAAAAACCTGGACGGCTGGACCGGTTACCATCGCAACGGGGCCAAGGTGGAGGATGTGTGGTATGTCAAAGACGGCGTGCTGATTTGCAAAGGACGCCCCATCGGCTACCTCCGCACCAAGGCCAAGTACACCAACTACATCCTGGAGCTGGAGTGGCGGTTCAATCCGGAAAAAGGACCCGGCAACAGCGGCGTGCTGCTGCGGCAGATCGGTCCGGACAAGGTGTGGCCCAAGAGTGTGGAGGCCCAACTGATGCATCGCAACGCCGGCGACTTCTGGAACATCGACAAGTTCCAGATGACGGTCGATCCGTCCCGCACCAAGGGCCGCCGCACCGTAAAGATGAAGCCCAGCAACGAAAAGCCGCTGGGGCAGTGGAACCACTATCGCATTGTGGTCGATGGCGACCGGATCGAGCTGTACGTCAACGGGGAGCTGCAAAACGTAGCGACCAATGTGGCGGAGGTGCCGGGGCACATCTGCCTGCAGTCCGAGGGAGCGGAGATTCACTTCCGCAACATCGTGCTCACGCCGCTGAAGAAGAAGTAAGGCCGCATCCACCGCGTGCGGAGACGCGGAAGGGAGCCCCCCTTTGCCTGGTCCGTGACCCAAGCGCCGCTGGCTGGGAGCCGGCGGCGTTTTTTGCTTGCCGGCGGTCCCCGGGTATAGGCGGTTCTGCTTTCCCAGCGGCAGCACGCCCTTTTTCTGCACTAGCAGCGGCAGCATGCGGGGGAGTGGTCCCCGGGGGCATGTTCCTCGGGGGGCGGCCCTGAGGTCGTGTGGCCTCCGCGGCCGGGGGTAAACTTTTCCGGTTAGCGAAACTCTTTGGCCAAAAGGCACTGCAAGCGATGTGCTAGCAGAAGGATTGGCCCGGATTTTTCCTCTTCCGAGCAACCAATTAGATAGAGTGGTCCTTCGGATCGAGCCGATTTTATAGGCAAAGCCGTATGCTCCGGTTCTCCGGCGTTGGCGGGCAACCGGACAGAGGCTGGCCCCTGGGCGGGATTCGTATTGCAATCCCCACCAACCGTCCGCCGTTGGCCCTTCGCAAGGGAGGCTCGACACGTGAGAGGGACTCGCTTCTGCACCTTTGCGCTGGTTTCGCTGGTCGGCTGGGCGCTGCTGGCCGGATCGGCCCGGGCTCAGATGCCGGTGATGGCCCCCAGCGGGAACCCCGTGGGAGTGCTGCCGGGACACCCCCAGGTTTTGCCGGCCGGAGTGATCGTGGGCAGCGGGCCGCTAGGCGCCCTTCCCGCCGGGGCAACCCTGCTTGGCGAGCAGGAGCACGTGGTTGCCGAGCACGCCCCGCTGGAAGGTCTGGACGGCCAGGTGCTCTACGGCGGCCTGTGGCGTGCCCGCACCGACTATCTTTACATCCATCGGGAAGTTTCCGACTACGTGGTCTTCAGTCGGCGGCTGCTGGACGATGTGGGGCCGGTGGCCATTGACCGCGACTCGATCGAGTTTGAACCGGAGAACGGGCTCCGCGTAGCCGTCGAGCGGCGCATGGGAGAGCGGGACAGCATCGAGGGGGTGTTCTACGGCGTGGAAGACTGGGATTTTCTCCATGCCCGCCAGGACCCGGCCAACCTGTTGTTCTCCGACCTGCGCCTGGAACTGGGCGGTCCCGTGCCCGGCTTCGACCAGGCGTTCATCCACGAACTGGAGTTTACTTCCGATTTCGTCAACTTCGAGCTGAACTACTGGCGGCCGCTGCGGCGCAAGATCCTGCGCACCTTCGACGTCTCCCTCATGCTCGGCTTGCGGTACACGGCGCTGGACGAGGAGCTTTCCTACCGGGCCCGGGCAAAAATCTACAACAATGTGCCCACGCTCAATGTGATCCATGCCGAAATGTACACCCGTACCGAAAACGACATTTACGGCTTCCAGCTCGGGTGGCTGGTGACGGCCCCCTTGGCCCCGGCCTGGATCATGCGCTGGGACGGCAAGGTGGCCGCCGGGGTGAACTTCGCCAAGCAGCACACGCGGCTGTTCGAGGATTTCACGCCCACGATCCACAACGAGGTGATCCGCAACGACGTGGCGGCCGTGGTAGGCGACTCGCTGGTGACGATCAACTGGCAGATCACTTGTAATTTCACCGTGTATGTGGGCTACCAGGTGGTGTTCCTGGAAGGGGTGGCGTTGGCTCCCGAGCAGTTCAATCCCATCTTCTCCCCCTTCCGCGATCCGCGGCTGGACCACAACGGTTTCTTGTTCATGCAGGCAGCCGTGGGGGGAGCGGAGATCGTCTGGTAGTTCCGGCCACACGGCATCCACCGGCAAAACCACCGGCCCCGAGTCGCTTCCCGGCTCGGGGCGTTTTTTTCGACCGGAGATCGCACTTTCTGGCGTCGTTTTCCCGGGGGCGGGGTTCCGCCACTGCGGCACGACTTGCCGAAGCGAACCGCGTCGGGGGCTGCTTGTTCCTCCATCCCCGGAAAACTATGATGAGAAGCCGCACGGGGCGTTCCGGCCGCTGTGATGCCAGCCCCCGTCTTCGGCCTCCCCCGATCCCCTTTGCCCTGGAACAACTCCTGGACATCGATGCCCGCGGCAGTCATCCGTTTGAAGCAGGAAGAGGATTTTCGGGACGTGGTGCACCAGGCGGTGCAGGTGCTGGCCGAAGGGGGCGTGGTGGCCTTTCCCACGGAGACCGTCTATGGGCTGGCCGCCCATGCCCTGCACGCCCAGGCGGTGGATCGTCTGCTGCAGGCCAAGGGGCGCCCCGAAGGCCATGCCCTGGCTCTGGCCATCAAGGGGTATGCCGAGGCGTGGGACTACGTGCCGGACCTCTCCCCGCTGGCCGGGCGCCTGGCCCGACGCTGCTGGCCCGGCCCCGTTACCCTGGTGGTGGATGACCGCCACCCGGAAAGCCTGTTGAACCACCTGCCCGAGAGCGTGTTCCGGGCCGTGGTGCCGGAACAGACCGTGGGCCTGCGAGTTCCGGCCCACCAGCTGATCCTGGAAGTGTTGCAACTGCTGGCCGGCCCCTTGGTGCTCACCAGCGCCAACCTCCACGGCCAGCCGGAGGCGGTGACCGGCGAGGATGTGCTGCGGAGCTTGGGAGATCGGATTCACCTGGTGCTGGACGACGGGCCGTGCCGCTACGGGCGGGCCTCGACCGTGGTGCGGGTGTTCAACTCGCCGCCGGAAGTGAAGCTGCTGCGGGAAGGGGTGGTTTCGGCCGGCACGGTCCGCCGGTTGGCTTCGCTGATCGTGGTGTTTGTGTGTACGGGCAACACCTGCCGCAGCCCCATGGCCGAGCACCTGTTTCGCCACCTGCTGGCCCAGCGGTTGAAATGCACGCCGGAGGAGCTGGAAGATCGCGGCGTACTGGTCTTCAGCGCCGGAGTGGCTGCCGCCACCGGGGCTCCGGCCAGTCCTGAGGCGGTCGAGACACTCCGCCAGCGGGGGATGACTCTTGA
>JALSGI010000301.1 GCA_026982835.1 Planctomycetota bacterium
GAAGCCCAGCAGATCAACGACCAACTGGTCCGCCATGCCGACCTGCTGCTGACCATGACCCAGGGGCATCGCCACGCGGTGGTGGAGCACTGGCCCGAGGCCGCTTCGCGCACCTTTCTGCTCTGCCGTGACCAGGACGTGGCCGACCCGATCGGCGGGCCGCTAGAGGCCTATCGGCGCTGCGCCGACCAGATCCAGCAGTGCCTCCAGCCGTGGGTGGAGCAGGTGGCCCGGGAAGTGGAATCCCTGCGGCTGCCGCCGCCCGCTTCGGCCCCGCAGTAAACTTAGCCGTTGGCTTTCTGCGTTGCGGCGCTGTTGCTCTGCGCGTGCGGACCGGGGGAGTTGCCAAGCCGAGGGGGATTTTTCACAATGAGGAGTGCCGTTTTGAGGGAATCCTTCCATGCGAATTGCCGTGGGGAGCGACCATCGGGGCGTGCGGCTTAAAAGCACCATTGTGGAGCTGCTCCAGCAATGGGGGCACCAGGTGCGCGACGTGGGCACCCACGGAACCCAGAGCGTCGATTATCCCGACGTGGCTCGCCAAGTGGCTTGCCTGGTCCGCGACGGCGAAGTGGACCGGGGCGTGCTGATCTGCGGTACGGGGCTGGGGATGTGCATTGCGGCCAATAAGGTGCCCGGCGTCCGCGCCGCTCCCTGCCACGACGAGCTGACCGCCGAGCTGAGCCGCCGCCACAACGACGCCAACGTGCTGTGTCTTTCCGGCGAGATGCTCAATGAGCAGGTGGTCCAGCGGCTGCTGCAAATCTGGCTGGAAACTCCCTTCGACGGGGGGAGGCACGCCCGGCGCGTGGAAAAAATCTCGCAACTGGAACGCCAGAGCTGCTCTCCGGCCAAGCCTGCCACGCCACCGGAGTAAACTCCCCTTGCCCCTTACCGTTCGGCGGCCGCCTCGCCTTGGGCCGTGAGCAAGGTCTTGCGCAACTCCTTGCCGTGTTCGTATTCCACTTCCACGGACAACTCCCCGCTGGCGTCCCAAAAACGCCACAACCCGTGCCGCTTCCCGTGCAAGTACTGCCCCTGGGACTGCTGTTGCCCGTTGCGATACCAACTCTGCCACGGGCCGTGGAGCTGGTCGTGGTGGTAGTGTCCCTTTTGCTGGGGCATGCCGTTGGGATGCCAAGCCATGAACGGCCCATGCTTCTCGCCCCGAGAGTAGGTGAATTGCTTGCTACGGCGCCCGTTGGCATACCATTGGGTCCACACTCCGTGCTGGACGTCGTCGAGAAATTGCCCTTGGGCCTTGAGCCGCCCGTCGGGGTAGTAAAAATTCCACTGCCCGACCCGACGGCCGCGGTGGAAGTGTCCCACGGCCCAGCTCCCGTCGGGAAACGTTTTGCGCCACACGCCTTCGCGGTTGCCGTTGCGGTAGTAGCCTTCTTCGCTCGATCCATCCGGCAGCCGGATGATCCACCGGCCGTCGTTCAGGTAGTTGACCATCACGGCCGGTCCCTGGGCGATCACCTCCCCGTGGGAATTGAACATCTTCACCCAGCCGTGCTCGGGCCCCAGGGCGAACCGGCCCACGGCAGGCTCCCAACTGGCCAGTAGCAGCTTGCCTTCCCGCACCGGACGGCCCAGGAACGCATCGGCCGTGCTGCGCATGAGGATATAGAGCTCCATCTTTTCTACCTTCTGCCCCGGATGCTCCCGCTCGTAACGCTGCACCAGGAAACGGCAAAAGGAGCGCCGGGTGAACTCCTCCGGGTGCCCCGGCGGAACCGGACCATGACCGCCCCCGTAGAACAAAAACGTCCCCCAAATCCGCGGATAGCGATGCTCCCACCACGGGGGCTGCGATTCGTCCAGCACCTTGCCGGTGAGCAGGTCGATCGGTTGGGTTTTCCCTCGCACCTGGGCCGGGGCTACCCACCAGGTGTCGCTCAAAGGGACATCCGGGGCGAACATGTACCAGATTTGCTGGGCCTGGAACAGATGCAGCACCGGGTTGGGGATCGAACGCCCCCAAAACGGCAACGATCCGGCAAACCCGTGCCCGGCCAGCCCCGGCACCACGTTCTCCTCGTAGCAGCTCAGCAACACCGAGCCCAACACCACGGCCGCCAGCGCTTCCTGCCCCCAACGCTGCCAGGCAGCCAGACGTCCCGGGGGCGCTCTCTTCCCAGAACCCGGCTCGCCTTTCTCTTTCGGTCCCCCGCCCGAGACGCCACAGACGGCCAGGCCCAGCCGGGCCGAGATGCGATGGCGGTTTCGGGCCACCCGGTCGTAGAGCCAATCGGCCACCTGCCGCACTCCCGGCAGCCGCAGCAGCCAGGCCACGTGCCAGGGTAGGGGCAGCGCCCGGGCCAGGAGAACGAACGCCCCGCTGCGCGTGCTCATGCGGTCTTGGGCGTCGTACACCACCACGGTCTTTTCCACCAGTTCCCGCGGCACGTCGTGCTGGAAGCGTTCGGGCCGGGACGTACCAATCCAGCGAATCATCCCGAACCGATCCAGCAGGGTCATCACCTGGGCCGTACGCTGGCAGATGCCGCAGGTGTCGTCGTAGTAAGCAGTGGCGGGCCGAGAGAATCGCCGCAACACGCGCCCCAGCAGCTCCCAGTCCTGGGAAGTCAGCAGCAACAGGTAGCTGGAGACCATCACCTGGGAGAAGAAGCCCTCGTCGATGGTCAGCCAGATGCCCGCGTGCAGGGCCAGCAAGCCTGCAATCAACACCCGCCGCAGGTACGGCTGCAACCACGGCAGCAGGATCATCGGCAGCGCCGCATACTCCACGGCCAGCGTGCCGTAAGTGAACACCTTGTGCCAGAAAAGCGGCAACTCTCGGAACCAGAGGGCCGGGGCATAGATGAACTGGTCGATCTGCAGCACCAGGTAGGTGGCCACTCCGTGGTCCCAGGTCCAGCCGCTTTTCCAGATGGCCGTCAGCAAGTAAACGAGGCCGATTTGCAGCACGATGCCCAGGGCGGCCAGGTGCCGCCGGCTGCGTCGGGGGGCCTGATGCAGCGGCTCCCCGAAGGCGTGCTCCCGCTGGGGGTCCACACCCTGGCGCAGCCCCCGCCGCAGGGCGTCGAGCGAAAATCGGGCACCCAGCGGCAAAAACACGCTCCACAGCAGCAGCGTGGCTAGCACGCGGTCGGCCCCGATCACCACGAACGGATTGCGATTCAACGTGGCCCCCCAACACACCAGGGCCAGCACCGTAAACAGCCGTGTGTGCCAGCCCAACAGCAGGGCCACGTAGCAGACCAACGCAAAGAGAAAAAACGCCCGTATGGCCCAGGGCCAGTGGTCGATCCACACCAGCGGCGTGAGGAAGAAAGGGGACATGCGCCCATTGGCCTGGCGGAGCATGTCGCAGGAGAGCACTCCTTGGTCGGTAAACAGCGTCTCCAGCCACGCCCAGTGGACGCACCAGTTGGCCACCAGCAGCAGTCCCAGGGCGATGCGAAACGCCCCCAGGGAGCGCAGGTCGATGGTCAGATAGAAGTCCAGCAGTCGGCCTGTTGCGTTTTTCATCGCAGGTGGCCCCGGCCGAGCAAGGGGGTTGCAGCCCCCGGGCGAAATCGGAACTATTTCTCTTTTATTGTACCCTTTGAAACCGCCCGGCAGAGCATTTCCCCAAGGACTGGCTAGAAAAACAGCCGCGGCTGGGAAAAAGGTTTGCCGCGTGTTTCCGCAAGGTGCCGGGCGAGCCGCGAGCGTCAGCTCGGGGAGAACGGCGAGCCTGCGGCTTTAGCCGCGGGGGGCGTGGAGGCATGGAGGCCGGGCTCTCCCCCGGCTTCAGCCGGGGGAGAGCCGAATAAGCGTATTGCGTTATTTTTCTCCGCTGGCTGAAGGTGCGCGGCTCGCCGGTTGCAAGAAGAAACGTTTGTTCTCGCACTGGTGCGGAAGCACCGCCGCAAGACCCAAGACCCACGACCCAAGACCTCCGGTGCGGAAGCACCGCCGCTAGCCGCAAGCCGGTTTCGTCTCTCCCCCCGCTTACGCGGGGGGCTCTTGGTTGTGCAAGTTGACGTTTGTTCTCACCCCGGTGCGGAAGCACCACCGCAAGACCCACAACCCAAGACCCAAGACCCAGACGCTGACGTGCGGGGCTCCTCCAAGCCCCCAAGCCCCCAAGCCCCCAAGCCTCCACGCCCTCCAAGCCCCCACGCCTCCAAGCCCCCACCTCCTCACTTGCGCGGCTGGTCCCAGAGCCGGTAAGGGTCGTCCAGCCGCCGCATCTGTTCCAGCAGCAGCCGCTCCAGCTCCTGCCGCTTCTGCCGGTAGCGAGGATCATCGGCCAGATTCACCTGCTGGGGCTGGGGGCGATGGCCCGTGAGCTGCCACACACTTGGGTCGTGATGTTCCCGCAAAAGTTCCTGCGGGTTCTCCTTGAGGTTGAAAAGTTGCGTTTGCCGCACGCGGCCCTGGAGCACGTCGTACTTGATCAGCTTCCAGCCGTCGGCCGTCTTGAGGCACCGCATTCCGGGCAATGTCCCCCCGCAGTAAACCCCATAGACCACGTCCCGCACCCGCTGCCGGCGACCTTCCAGCACGGGCCGAAAGCTGCGCCCTTCGACCGTACGGGGCAGGTCGATACCGGCCAGGTCGCAGAGTGTAGGCAGCAGGTCCAGCAGGTAGATCATCCCCTGGGCCTGGGAGCCGGGGCGGATGCCTGGGCCGCGAACGATCATCGGCACGCGGAACGTGTGCTCGTACAGGTTCTGCTTGCCCATCAGCCCGTGCCGCCCCACGGCGATCCCGTGGTCGGACGTGTAGAAAATGTACGTGTTGTCCAGCTCGCCCAGTTGCTCCAGCCGCTTCAGCACGCGGCCGATCTGGATGTCGATGTTTTCGCTGCAGGCGCACTCGCGGCCCAACTCGTTGCGCACCGTGGCCGGATCGCGTCGCCGCCACACCCCCTCGACGGCCACCTCGTCGCGCAGGTTCGGGTGCCCATGGTGGAACGGATGCGCCGGCAGGTAGCTTATCGGCAGCGGTGGGGCCCCGGGGCCGGGGCGAGGCGGCCGCTTCGGATCGCGGTGGTTGCTGGCCCCGTATTTCTTCAGCAGCTCCGGCTTGCCGTAGCGGGGGTCGTGCGGGTGGGAAAAGCCCAAGTAGATCAAAAACGGCCGCTTTTTCCCCTGGGCTTGCCACCCCTCCAGGAACTCCAGCACCCGCTGGGCGTGCCAGGCGCTTCCGGTTTCATCGGTGGGACCGCGCTTGGTGGCTTCGTGCCGCACCTGGAACAGGCGATTGGCCGCCGGGTAGCTGTTCCCCCGCTTGCAGGTCCGCATGGTGATGTAGCCGGCACGGTTGAACACCGCCGGCAGGGAGTACTGGGCCAGGTCCGGCGGAACCAGGCGCGGGTTGCGGGAATTGGGATTGCGGTTCTGCCGCCCGGGGCCGGGAATATGCCATACGCTGCGCCCGGTCATGATCATGTGCCGCGAGGGCGTGCACACTGCCCCCACCCAGGCCCCCATGTGATGGGCCTCCTGGATGACCATCCCCTGCCGGGCCAGGCGGTCCAGGTTGGGCGTTTGCAGCACGCTGCGGGGATTATAAATCCGCAGGGCCATCGGCGACTGGTCGTCCACCACGATGAGCAGAAAATTAGGCCGCCGCCGGGGGGCTTCTTCTCCCGGGGACGCACTGCCCAGGCAAAGCACCGCCATGACCAGACTCAGACGTCTCAGACATCTCCCCATCCAACCGGCATGCAGGTGCTTCATGGCTTTGAACAAGGTTGGAGGAAAGAGGAACACTTTTCTAATCTAAATGGTGCGAGCACCCACGCAGTGTAGTGTTTTTTCTTGCCGGGCTGAAGCGGCCGGGTGAGTAAGCATGCGGTTGTTTTTGCGGTCTGCGTTTGTTCTTCCACTGGAGCGGAAGCTCCAGCGCACGCCGCACAGCGCAAGTCGCAAGCCGAGGCTCGCCCGGTGCGGAAGCACCACCTCAAGACCCAAGATCCAAGACCTCCCCAGCCCACGCTCCGCTACGGCTCCACGCGCAGGTTGTCGATCAGCCGTGTCTGCCCCACCCAGGCCGCGCAGAGCACCACCACCGGCCCGGCCACCTCCTCCACCGGCAGCAGCGTCTCCGGATCGACCACGGCCAGGTAGTCCAGTCGGACGTCGGGCTGCTGGTCGTAAAGCTTTTTCATCTCGGCCAGGATGTCCACGGCTCGGCGGCGGCCCTGGTGGATCATCTCCCGGGCCAGCTGGAGGCTGCGGGAGAGCGTGAGGGCCTGCTTGCGCTGCTGGGGCGAGAGGTAGGCGTTGCGAGAACTCAGCGCCAGCCCGTCCTCTTCCCGAACCGTGGGGCAGACGCGGATCTGGACCGGCAAGTCCAGGTCGCGGACCATCCGCCGCACCACCACCGATTGCTGGTAGTCCTTGTGCCCGAAGTAAGCCACCTGCGGCTGCACGATGTTGAGCAGCTTGGCCACCACGGTGGTCACGCCGGCAAAGTGTCCCGGGCGGCTGCGCCCCTCCCACAGCTCGGTCACGCCGCCCACGAGCACTTGGGTCTGGAACCCCTGGGGGTACATCTCCTCCACCGCGGGGGCGAACACCAGGTCCACGCCGTAGGGGGCCAGGGCCTCCAGGTCCTTTTCCAGGGTGCGGGGATACTTGTCGTAGTCCTCATTCGGGCCGAACTGGGTGGGATTGACGAAGATGCTCACCACCGTGGCGTCGCATTCCCGGGCGCAAGTCTCCACCAGGCTGAGGTGGCCCTGGTGCAGGGCTCCCATGGTGGGCACAAAGCCGATCCGCTCCCCTTCGGCCCGTAACGGCTCCAGGTGACGGCGGACTTCCTGGATCGTATGCACCAACGGGGGGGAGGCAGGGGGCATGGAAGTTTCTCCGTGGCAGGGCTGCTCGGCCGAGGGGTGGGAAGCCGGGGGCGGCCGGTTCCCCGGCAAAGGACGATCTCCATCTTGACTCCCCCGCTTGACAGTTTTCAATAGGGCCACTACGATTCCCAACAAGACTTGACCGATAGGAGGCAATATCTTTGGATTGACGTAAGAAGCTACCGCCGCCTGGCGGTGCGGTCTTCCCCGGCTCCGGTCTTCAACATCCGCGTGATACAGGAGAGGGAATTCCATGACCCACGTTGTGTGCGAGCCTTGTTTTGGGTGCAAATACACCGACTGCGTGGTGGTTTGCCCGGTCGAGTGCTTCTACGAAGGGGAGAAGATGCTCTACATCCACCCCGAGGAGTGCATCGACTGCGAAGCCTGCGTGCCAGAGTGCCCGGTCGAGGCCATCTTTGCCGAAGAAAACGTGCCGGAAGAGTGGAAAGACTTCATCGAGCTGAACGCCGAAATGGCTCCCCAGTGCCCGGTCATCACCGAGAAGAAAGAACCGCTGGCCGGAGAGCCGGAAGCTGGAGAATAACGCCAGCGGAAGCGGATGCTGTTTCCGGAACTTTCTTTCCGCCGAACCGGCGCCCTTTGGAGGTGCGCCGGTTTTTTGCTGCGCCGGGGCGCTTCTTCCTGACCCGGCCGACTTGTTCCTGCTCTGTTGCCTCTGACCTGAACGAGAACCCCTTGCCATGACTCCCCCCGATGCAGATCTCCGCGAGCTGAAACGCCGCTTGCTGGATTGGGTGGCCCGGCCCGACTACCAGCCCCAAAAGCCCAAGCAGATCGCTCGGGCCTGGGGCCTCCCCAGCCAGCAGACACGCTTGCTGCGGCAGGCGATCAAGGAACTGGTGGCCGAGGGGCAGTTGGCCTACGGCTCGGGCCACCAGGTGCGCCTGCCCGGCGAACTGGCCGCCGACCAGGTCACGGGGGTGTTTCATCGCACCGCCCGCGGAAACGGCTACGTACGCCTGCAAGGGGTGGAGCCGGATTCCCAGCGCCGCAAGGACATCTTCGTGGCCGCCCGAAACGCCCGCGACGCCTCCACCGGCGACACGGTGCTGGTGAAGATCATCCGCCGCCGCGGGCGAGAAGGCAAGCCGGAGGGTACGGTGCTGGAGGTGCTGGAGCGGGAATCGCACCAGTTCGTGGGCACCTATGTGGAGGAGGCAGGCCAAGGCTACGTGGTGGTCGATGGGGGCATGTTCGCCCAGCCTATCCCCGTGGGCGACCCCGGAGCCAAGGGTGCCCGACCCAACGACAAAGTGGTCTTCGAAATGGTCCGCTTCCCCTCCTACGCCCATCCGGGCGAGGGCGTGATCGTCGAGGTGCTGGGGCCCCGCGGTGCTCCGGGGATCGACACCTTGTCGGTGATCCGGGAGTTCGGGCTGGTGGAGGAGTTTTCGGCCAAGGCCCTGCAAGAGGCCCGCCGCCAGGCCCGGCGGTTCGACGAGTCGATCCCCCGGAATCGCCGCGACCTGACCAACTTGACCATCATCACCATCGACCCGGAAGACGCCCGCGACTTCGACGACGCCATTTCCCTGGAGAAGCTGAACAACGGGCACTGGCTGCTGGGCGTGCACATTGCCGACGTGGCCCACTTCGTCCGCGAAGGCTCCCCGCTGGACGAAGAAGCCCGCGACCGCGGCACCAGCGTCTATCTGCCCGACCGTGTGATCCCCATGCTGCCGGAGATACTCTCCAACTCCCTGGCCTCGCTCCAGCCTAACAAGGTCCGCTATGCCAAGACGGTCTTCCTGGAATACACGCCCGAGGGGGTGCTGGTGGACGTGGAGCTTTGCCGCTCGGCGATCCGCAGCGCCCGCCGCTTCACCTACGAAGAGGTGGACCAGTTCCTGGAAGACCCACAAAGCTGGCGCCGGCGGCTGCGGGCGCCGGTGTTCCGGCTGCTTCAGGATATGCACCAACTGGCCATGACCCTGCGCCGGCGGCGGATGGCCCGAGGGGCGCTGGAGCTGAACATGCCCGATGTACGCATTGAGCTGGACGAAGAAGGCCGCGTGGTGGGCGCGTGCGAGGAACCAGACACCGAAAGTCACCAGATCATCGAGGAGTTCATGCTGGCGGCCAACGAAGCGGTGGCCAACACGCTGCACCGCCGGGGATGGCTGTTTTTGCGGCGGGTCCACTTCCCCCCTTCGCCGCGCAAGCTCAAGGCATTAACAGAGTTTGTGCGCGAGCTGGGCCTGCAAGTCGGCTCGCTGGAAGACCGCTTCGAGCTGCAAAAGCTGTTGCGGCAAGTGCGCGGGCGGCCCGAAGAGCGGGCCGTCCACTTCGCCGTGCTCCGCAGCATGCCCCAGGCCATGTACAGCCCCACCGAAGACGGCCACTACGCCCTGGCCACCGATTGCTACTGCCACTTCACCTCCCCCATCCGCCGCTATCCCGACCTGACCGTCCATCGCCTGGTGGATGCCCTGCTGGAGGGAAAGAACCCCCGCGGCGACTTGGGCCAGTTGATGACCCTGGGCCAGCACTGCTCGGAACGGGAACGCCGCGCCGAGGCGGCCGAGCGGGAACTGGTGAAGCTCAAACTGCTGGGCTTTCTGGACGAGCACCTGGGACTGGAGCTGGAAGCCACCATCACCGGCGTGGAGAGCTATGGCATCTTCGTCCGCGGGTTGGAGCTTCCGGCCGAAGGGCTGGTGCATATCAGCTCGCTCCACGATGACATGTACAAGTATGACCGCGAGTCGCACGCCCTGGTGGGCCTCTATCATGGCAAGATGCTCCGCCTGGGCGACCTGGTCCGCGTCAAGGTGGCCCGTGTGGACCTGGAACGCCGCGAGCTGGACTTTCTGCTGGTGGGCCGCGTGCGGCGCAAGGTCACCGGGGCCAAGGCCACCCGCACGCGCGACGAGGCGTTGCAGCGGCTCTTCGGAAAAGCCAAACGGAAGTCGCAGGCCAAGAAAAAAGCCAAGAAGAAAAAAAAGACCAAACGGCGCAAACGCAAGTAACTCGGTGTGTGTGTCTTGGGTCTTGGGGGAGCGTGCGCACGTCAGTGCGGGGAGGCGGCAGGGCCGCAGCCACTAGGCGCTTCCGCTCCGTTGCAAGAAAGAGCGTCAACTTGCACAACCAAGAGCCCCCCGCGTTAGCGGGGGGAGAAGCAGTGTCGGCTTGCGGCTTGCGGCCTGCGCCTTGCGTCGGAGCTTCCGCTCCACTGCAAGAACAAGCGCCGATTTGCACATACGGGAGGGCGAGGCTCCCGCCGAGCCGAAGAAGGAGAGGAAAGCTCGCCAAACCGAAAAACGCCAGCTCCCCCACGGCGAGCCGCCGACTTCAGTCGGCGGAGAAAAATAACGCAGTACGCTTATTCGGCTCTCCCCCGGCTAAAGCCGGGGGCTCGCCGAAGCAAAAGCAAACATCGATTGCTGCACGCCACACCGCGAGCCGGGAGTGTCAGCTCCTGGAGAGCAGCCCCTCGTCAAGCGGCTGCCGCGCAGGCAAAATAAACGCTCCGGCAACAGGCTCCCGTACTCCCAGGAAGGACCCCTTGAATGGACGTACAAGGTAAAGTGGCCTTGATTACCGGGGCCTCTCGCGGCGTGGGCCGCGCCACGGCCTTGCTGCTAGCTGGCCAGGGCTGCCACGTGGCCATCAACTACCGCCGCTCCGAGGACCAGGCCCGGGCGGTGCTCCAGGAAGTGCAGGCCCTGGGCGGGCAGGGGCTGCTGGTGCAGGCCGATGTTTCCCGGCCCGAGGAGGCCACGCGGCTCGTCGAGCAAACGGCCGAGCACTTCGGCCGACTGGACGTGCTGGTGAACAACGCCGGCACCACGCACTTTGTCCGCTTCAGCGATCTGCACCGGATCACGCCGCAGGTGTGGAAAGACATCCTAAGCACCAATCTGCTAGGGCCGTTCTTTTGCACCCAGGCTGCGGCCGAAGTGATGCGGCAAACCGCCGACCCCCAAGGGGCCGAGGTGGTCAACGTGGCTTCGGTGGCCGGGCTGTTGCCCACGGGCAGCTCCATCCCTTATGCCACCAGCAAGGCGGCGCTGGTGCATCTGACGCGCTGCCTGGCCCGGGCGCTGGCCCCGCAGGTGCGTGTCAACGCCGTGGCCCCGGGGTTCATCGAAGGCCAGTGGCTCCAGGAGGGCCTGGGTCGGCACTACGAGCCGGTCAAGGCGGCTTTCGAGGAGCAGTTGCCCCTGGGCCGGGTGTGCCAGCCGCAGGATGTGGCCCAGGCCATCGTGAGCCTCATCACAGGCAGCGACCTGGTGACCGGGGCCGTGCTGCCGGTGGAAAGCGGCATGCTGGTGCTGGACCCGATCAACTTTGCCAACCGCCCCCGCCGCCGATTGCACTCACAAGGAGAACGAAGCCTGTAGCTGCTTGCTTGCGGGAGCGCATCTGGTAGGATGAACACAGTATGTGGTTCTCCCCTTTTTCGGACTTGCCGAAGCCCAAGCATGGATGACCGCCTCGCACGCAAACGACTCCGTACCGGAAAACCAGCTTTTACAAGGGGACTGCGTGGAGCTAATGGGTCAGTTGCCCTCGGGATGTGTGGAACTGGCCTTTGCCGATCCGCCGTTTAACATCGGCTACCACTACGATATCTACCAGGATCGCCGCCGTGACGAAGAATACCTGGACTGGAGCCGCCGCTGGATGGGCGAGGTGGTCCGGGTGCTTTCCCCTCGGGGTACGTTTTGGCTAGCCATCGGCGATGAGTACGCCGCGGAGTTGAAGTGGATCGCCACGCGGGAACTGGGGCTGGTGTGCCGCAACTGGGTGGTGTGGTACTACACCTTCGGCGTACACTGCAAAGCCAAGTTTTCCCGCTCGCACGCCCACCTGTTCTACTTCGTCAAACACCCCAAGCAGTTCACGTTTAACGACCAGGAGATTCGCGTCCCCTCGGCCCGCCAGCTGGTTTATGCTGACGCCCGGGCCAACCCCCGTGGTCGTGTGCCGGACGACACCTGGATCTTGCGTCCCCAGGACGTTCCCTGGGCCTTTCGTGCCGAGGAGGATACGTGGTTCTTTCCGCGAGTTTGCGGCACGTTCAAGGAACGGGCCACCTGGCACAGTTGCCAAATGCCCGAGCAGTTGCTGGGCCGTATCATCCGCTGCTGTAGCAACCCGGGCGAGCTGGTGCTGGATCCCTTTGCCGGCAGTGGCACCACGCTGGCGGTGGCCAAGAAGTTGGGGCGCCGGTGGTTGGGCATGGAGCTGTCGCCCCGGTATGTTCAGGAAGCCCAAAAGCGGCTCGACTCCATCCAGCCAGGCGACCCGCTCCAGGGAAGCGAAAACCCGTTGGTCAGCTCCCCGCCCACGGGTACCGCGCCGGCGAGAACCCCCGGCCGCACCCGTCGGCGCCGCTTGGTTCGCTCCCGGAGCAAGCAACCGGAAGGCCAGCAGCAGCTCTTTTCCGGCGAAGCGGAGTCCTGAACCACAGATGGCCTGTTCCACAGCGACCGGCCATCGACGCCGAAAAAACTTATCCCAGGAGTTTCCCTCATGCGATTTGCCATCTGCAATGAGACATTCCAGGATTGGCCCGTCGAGCGCGGCTTCGCCTTCGCCCGGCAGTGCGGCTACCAGGGGGTGGAGATCGCCCCGTTCACGCTGGCCGAAGACATCCGCCGGCTTTCCCCCCAGCGCCGGGAGCAGATCCGCCAGGCGGCCGAAAACAACCAGCTCCAGGTGGTGGGCTTGCACTGGCTGCTGGCCAAGACCGAAGGCTTTTATTTGACCAGCCCCGAGCCCCAGGTGCGCCAGGCCACGGCTCGCTACCTGGAGGAGCTGGCCCGGCTGTGCTTCGACTTAGGCGGGCAGGTGATGGTCTTCGGCTCTCCCCAGCAGCGGAAGCTGCTGCCCGGGGTGACGCATCAGCAGGCGCTGGACTACGCCGTGGAGGTGTTTCAGCGGATCATGCCTGCGTTGGAGGAAAACCAGGTGGTGCTGGCCGTGGAGCCGCTGGCTCCCAGCGAGGACGACTTTCTCACCACGGCCGAAGCGGCCGAGGAGCTGATCGACCGCGTGGACCACCCCCACTGCCGCTTGCACCTGGACTGCAAGGCGATGAGCAGCGAGCAAGTGCCCATCCCCGAGCTGATCCGCCGCCACAAGGATCGTCTGGAACACTTCCACGCCAACGATCCCAACTTGCAGGGGCCGGGGTTCGGCCAGTTGGACTTTGTGCCTATTTTCAAGGCCCTGCGGGAGGTGGGCTATCGCGGCTGGGTTTCGGTGGAGGTGTTCGACTACACGCCAGGCCCGGAACGCCTGGCCCGGGAGAGCATCCGCTACATGCAGCAGGCCCTGCAGGAAGCCGGCGGGTAGGGCGAGCCGCCGACTTCGTACGTGTTTAGCGTGCCAGCACAAGACGGAGCATTCCCAGATCAAAAGCAAGCCGAAGGCTTGCCAGCCTTGTAGCCGGTGGTCGGAGCGCAGCGGAGACCACCGGGAAGCGACGGCCATTATCCCACCCAGCACCCCGCCAGGGGTGCCAGAAACAGCGCACGGCTCCTCCATCTGGCATCCCTTCGGGATGCTCAAGGACAAGGAAAAACGCTGCCTTCCGGGGGTCTGACGACCCCCGGCTACAGGAGCTGCGACGCCTGCGGCGTCGGTCTTCCGGCTGCTAGCTGGCTAAACACGTACCCGACTTCAGTCGGCGGAGGACGGGAGGCGTGGAGGCTTGGAGGGAAAACGGAGCGTGCGCACGTCAGTGCGGGGAGAAGCAGTTTCGGCTTGCGGCTTGCGCCATGCGCCGTGCGCCGGAGCTTCCGCTGCGGAGCAAGAACAGTCGCCAACAGACGTAACACAGCAAGCCCGCGGCTTGGAACGGAAGGACAAGCTACCGCCGTGCCGAAGAAGTTTCCGCCGACAGAAACCCTTCTACGGCTCCACGCCCAGGATCACCAGCGGCACAGCGGGCACACCGCGTCCTTGTCGGGCCACGTTGTAGATTTCGGCCTCGTAGTAGGGCACTCCGGAACTCATCTGGCTTTGCAAAGCCTTGGTGGGCAGGATTTCCACGCCCACGTCGATCTTGTCGCCCACATAAAACGCCAGATGCTTTACAAACAGATCGTACGCCACAAAGGCATACTTGCCAAACTGCACCTCGATGGCCACGCGGTCCTTGACGAAGTCGGTTTGGTTGTAACTGAAGATGGGCTCTTGGCCGGATTCCTCGATCACGCGTTTTTGTTCCTCAGGCGGAAGCGTCAGGGTCTGTCGAATGAGGCGAATATCTCGCGTGACCCAATAACTGATGCGGTTTTCCTGCCAGCCTTGATTCGTTAGCAGCTCAGCAAATCGGCGGTTCATTTCCTTGGGGCTGTACAGCAATTTCCCCTGCATCCGTTTTTCCCGGGAGACCTTGGTCCGGCAAGCTTGAGCGTTCACCTGGGCCACCACGGCTTGGATTTCCTCCCATAACCGCGGCTTGTGCACCAGCAGAAACTCCAGCCCATTGAGATGCGAATACCGAGCGGCAATCCGCACAGCGGGTTTCCTCGCTTAACAGCAACACCTACTGGGGACGCGAAACCAGCGACGAATGGGGCGGCGGTTCATACACGGGGCGGCCCATCGGCCGGATGCGCAACAGCCCCTGCGCGGCCAGCACGACCCGTTGCCGGGCGATCTCCAGGTACTGGGGCACCACCTCCGCCCCAGCGGCCCGACGCTGGTGCAACACGGCGGCCACAGCCGTGGTGCCCACGCCCAGGAAAGGATCGACCACCAGGTCGCCCGGGTCGCTCATGCTCAGCACCAGGCGCTGAATCAGCTCCACCGGGAACTGGCACGGATGGATGGTCTTCTCCACGTGGTTGTGCTTCACGTTGGGGATGATCCACACGTCCCCCGGGTTCTTGCCCAGCGGGTGGCAGGAATACTGTCCGGCTTTGGGGCCCTTGAAGTACTTCTTCCCCGGGTACTTTTGCGGCACGCGGACCGGGTCCAGGTGGAACAGGTAATCGTCCGTCTTGGTGAACCAGCTGATCGTCTCGTACCGGCCCGAAAAACGCCGCGAGCAGTGCAGGCCGTGCTCGAAATGCCAGATGATGCGGTTGCGCATCCGCAGCCCCGCTTCGGCGAAGATCGGGTACAGCAGCACGTCCAGTGGCACGATGGCCCCCCGGTCCACGTAGTTGCCCACCTGCCAGCAGATGCTCCCCCGCGGATGCAGGATGCGGATGCATTCCCGGATCACCTGCGATTGCTGCTCCACATACAGCCGGATGTCCAGCCGTTTTTCGTATTCCTTGCCGATGTTGTACGGCGGGGAAGTGACGATCAACTGGGCCGCTTCGTCCGGGATGCTCCGCAGCAACTCCAGGCAATCGCCCGGGAACAAAGTCACATCGGCCCCAGGATCGTAGCTCTGGCCGATCTTCAACGGGCACTGATCGGCAAACAAACCGGCTTCTTCCGGCAGCGCGGTGTTCCGAGTGCCTGCTCGTTTGGCGGCCATAAGGCAAAATCCGTTTCGCTGGCGAAGCGTCACGTCCGGCTTGCCCAGTCGCCGCGGCAAGCCAAGCCTGTTGCCAATATACCCGCTTGCCCCCGGCTTGCCAGTCGGCCCCGGTTCCGAAGAACCCGTTGCCGCTTCGGTGCTATAGTTCCACTTGCGGCAAGTGCCGCCGGTAGGGAGGTTCTTCCCGGGGGGGCAGCGGCAGGTGGTTCTCGCGGCTCCACCGCCGCCGCTGCTGCTCGGTGGCGTAGTAGCGCAGCCAAAGCTGCGGGTGGGAAGCCAGATCGGCGCAGTCCCAGTGGTAATAGACGTGCGGGCTGTCCAGGCGTTTTTCCCGGGCCGGCAGGATGCTGCAGTAGATCAGCTCGTAAAGTTCCCGATCGCTCAGGTGATCGGTATGATGCAGCACCACCCGCTGCTGGAACAACCGATCCACCACCTGGTGCAACAATTCGGGCAACTCCTCATCGGAGACGCTTCGCGGCGGCGGCAACTCCAGCGGGGGCGAGAACCACTCCCGCACCGGCAACACCGGCGCTTGCTCCCAGGCCAGCATGTCGCGCAGGTAGTCGTTCTCCACCTGCACCGGCAGCTTCATCCACTGGATGAACCATAACGAGTCGTCCTCGTAGGGTTCCAGTTGGTCCCACAGCCGGGCATTTTCCAACAGGGCATCTACCGGGTATGGTGTGGAAGAGGGCTGGTCCATGAATCGGTTGCTTGTCTCAGGAGGAGCTAGCATCGGGAGTCGTTGCCGATCAACCTCGACTGTACCCAAGCTCCCTCTCGACACAAGCAAAAACCGGCCCTGTGGAAGCGAATCTGAAAAATCCCCCGCGCCGTTTCCCGCTACAACCATGAAAGCCCCCAAAGCCTTCGCCCCTTTGCTAGCTCACCTGGCCCAACAACTCGACGGTGAAATCTACACCGACCCCTACCGCCGGGCGCTGTGGAGCACCGACGCCAGCATCTACCAGGTGATGCCCCTGGCCGTGGTGCTCCCCCGGCACCGCCAAGACGTGGTGCGGGTCGTGCGCTGGGCGGCCGAGCACCAGGTGCCGCTGGTGCCCCGGGGCGGGGGGACTTCGCTATCGGGCCAGGTGGTGGGCTCGGGCGTGGTGCTGGATTGCTCCAAGTACATGAACCGCATCCTCCACCTGGACGTGGAGGCCCAGCAGGCCATCGTGGAGCCGGGCGTGGTGCTGGATCAGCTCAACGCCGAGGCGGGGCGGCATGGGCTGCTTTTCGGTCCGGACGTTTCCACGGCCAGTCGGGCCAACCTGGGCGGCATGATCGGCAACAACTCTTCCGGCGCCCGTTCGATCCTCTACGGCCGCACCGTGGATCATGTGATCGAGCTGGAAGTGGTGCTGGCCGACGGCTCGGTAGTGACCTTGGGACCTCTCTCCCCGGAAGAATTGGAAGAAAAATGCCGGGGCGACTCGCTTGAGGCCCAAGCCTACCGTACCACACGCCAGGTGGTGGAAGAGAACCGCCAGGAGATTCTGCAACGCTACCCCAAGATCCTCCGCCGCGTCAGCGGCTACAACCTGGACCAGCTCCTGCCCGAGAGCCGCTCCTGGTTCAAGCCCCCCTGGGGCGTGCAGTACGTGCGGCAGCGCGAAGCCCAACTGTGGCCCCAGCGGCAGTGGAACCTGGCCCGGCTGCTGGTGGGGGCCGAAGGCACCCTGGGCGTGGTTACGCAGGCGCGGGTGCACCTGGTTCCCCGGCCGCGGCATCGGGGGATCGTGGTGTTGCACTTCGATTCGCTTTCGGCTTCTTGTGCCGCGGTGCCGGAAGTGCTGCCGCTGGAGCCGTCGGCCGTGGAGATGTTCGACCGGCTCATCATCTCCATGGCCCGGAAAAGCCGCCGCTACCGCCAGCAACTGGAGTTTGTGGTCGGCGATCCGGAAAGCATGCTCATCGTGGAGTTCTCCGCCGACGATCCCCGTGAAGTGCAAAGCCGCGTGGACCGGCTGGCCCGGCAAATGGAACGCTTTCCCGGTATGACGCACGCCCTGCCGGTGCTGGACGAGGGGATGTGCGAACACATCTGGAACTGCCGCACCGCGGCGCTGCCGCTTTTGATGAGCATTCCGGGGCTCAAGAAGCCCATCGCCTTCATCGAGGACCCGGCCGTCGATCCGCAACGGTTGCCGCAGTTTATCGAGCGGTTCCGCCGGATTCTGGAAAAGCACAACCGACCCGGGGCCATCTACGGCCATGCTTCGGTGGGCTGCTTGCACGTGCGGCCGCTGCTGGACACCCGCGACCCGGAAGACCTGCAGCACATGCGCTCCATGCTGCAAGAAGTGGCCGAGCTGGTGCTCCAGTTCGGCGGAGCGATGAGCGGCGAGCACGGCGATGGGATGGCCCGCAGCTTCCTCAACGAAAAACTCTTCGGCCCCAGGCTCTACCGGGCCTTCTGCCAAGTGAAGGAAGCGTTCGACCCGCAGGGGATTCTCAATCCCGGCAAGGTGGTCCATGGGCCGGAGCCGACGCAACACTTGCGCCTCAGCCCCGACTACGCCCCCCAGGAGCCGCAGACGGTGATGTCGTTCGAACGCTACGGGGGGTTTGCCCGGGCCGTGGAACTGTGTAACGGATCGGCCGTGTGCCGCAA
>JALSGI010000302.1 GCA_026982835.1 Planctomycetota bacterium
CCCGTCAGAAAAACTATCCGGCGTGACGTTCAAAATGCCCATCAAAAGCGGCAGCGAACCGATCTGCAAGCGCATGGAGCGAAGCTGCCACGAGCGGGCACGCTGCTGCAACACCTGACGCAACTGCGGCAGAAACTCGGCAGAGGACATGCCTTTAGCATATCCTATGGCACGAGCTGGGGACCAGCCGCCCCGGCGGGCAGCGGCACCCCGGCGGCTTCTTCCCAGGGGAGCTCCATCAAGTCCACGATCTGGGCGGCCAGCTGGCCGATGGCCTGCTGCTGCGCGGTGGCCAGGGACTGACCGGCCTCGGGCACGAACCGCGACTGCTGGTGCAGGTCCACCAGCACGGCCGGCACGTTGAGCGTGCGCTGGCCCAGCACGGTGCCGTCCCGATGCACCCATTGGACCTGCACCACCAGGTCCACGCCCAGCTCGCGCGGCTCGTCGAAGGGGTTTTCCACCAGCACGCGCTTGGTCTGGCTGAGGATGCGTCCGCGGAGCACGGTATCGGCGTTGGGGGAATCGGAGACGCGAAACGGCGTGCGGCGGTGCAGTTCCTTGATCACCGCTTCGGTGAGCCGTTCTCCCAGGTCGCGGCGGTAGCTGAGCGACTCGAACACCGGCACGTGCACGGTGCGGACGTCCTGGCGGTACAGCCCCGCGGTGCCGAAGCGATAACCGGCGCAGCCGCCCCCGACCAGCAGGATCAAGGCCGCTACTGCGATCATCCCGGGCGGTTTCCGGGGAATCGGAGCCGCCGCACATAGGGGGACCAGGCAATCTGTCACCGCTGGGACCCTCCTGCTGCCGGGTCGGTGGCCAGCACTTCCGGGGCTTTATGGCCGCCTGGAGCGGGGGATTGCTGGATGGGCCGGGGACCGCTTTTGCGTTCGGGGAACAGCCGGGCCAGCCACTGGAATCGCTGCGGCGGCTCCTCCGGCTGGTTGGCGTATTGCCGCATGCGTTTTTGGGCCAACTGCATGTAGGGGGTTTGGGGGAACTTGCGGACCACTTGCTGGTAGTAGTATCGGGCCGCCCCGTAGTAACCGCCCCGGGCGTAGAACTCGGCCATCTCAAAGTCGCGTTGGGCTTTGAGCAGCTCGATCCGCCGCCGCGTACGCACCACGCGCTGCCACTGGTCCCCCAGCTCGTCGCGGAACTGGGTCAGCAGCACTTCGGCCAGTTTTTCGGCCTCTTCCAGCGGGGTTTTGTCGTAGCCGGGCCCTTGGTAGGTTTGCAGCTTGGCTTGCAGCCCCAGCACGTAGGCGTACACCAGAAAGCGGCTGTTGGGATAGTCTTGCCGCAGCTGGGTGTAGAACTGGTCGGCGTAGCGCCAGCGACCTTTGGCAAAGTGCGTGTTGGCCACCATGAAAATGGCCGCGTCGGCCAGGGGGCCGGTGGGGTCCTTCAGCCAGATCAGCTCCAGGGCCTTCAGGGCGTGGCCTTCGGTATCGAACATCGGCCGCCGGGAGTCGAAGCTGGGCACCAGCGTGCGATGGGGGCTCACCTTGTTCAACTGCAACCAGTACTGGGCAATGGCAAACAGCCGCTGGGTAACGCGGTCCATGTGCCGCGTGTTCTCGTGTTCCTGCAGCAACTGGTTGTAAGCGTCGAAGGCCTTGCGGTAATTGTCCTGGAAGAAGTAGCACTCGGCCTGCATCAACTGGGCGTCTTCTTCCAGGGCGGAGTCGGGCCACCAGATGGCCGCCGCCTTGTACTTTTTGCGCGCCTCCTCGAAGCGGCGTTTGAGGAACAGGCGATCCCCCTGGGCAAACAGCTCCAAGGCTTGCTTGCGGCTGGGGTCCTTCCCCCCGCGGGAAAGTCGCTGCCACCAGTTCACCACGGCGGTGGTCAAGGGGTCCGGCTCGTCGAACTGGCTCTCATCGGGGCGCGGTGCTGGGGGGCCGCTGGGGGGGCCGATCCCGCCGCGGCCGAAACTCTGACCCCAGGCCACGCCGCCGGGGTGGAATGCCGCTGCCGTCAACACCAACGCCCACAAGGCACAAAGCCAGCGGCGTTTTTTCCTGGCCGAAAGCACACGGCCCGAAGCGGCCGGGACGCACCGGGTGCCTGCCCTGCCGCAACGCGGTGCCGGGACGGACATGGTCGGACGATCCACCGTGGTTCCTTAAACACAGCAGGATACAACTTGGCACAACCCGGGTGCGTGTAGATACAAAAACCCCCGGCCGGAGAAAAGAACAAATCTCACGGCTGCCTCCCCTTGACAGCCCCGCTTGCGGTGCTGTCAGCGGGGCAGCAGCGGGTGCATCCGCCAGGGCTTGCCGCGGAGATGGGCCAGGTACTGGTTCAGCACCGCCCGCAACTCCCCCGAAGAACCAACACGCACCGGCCCAGTGCTGGTCACGGCGGCCAGCGGTTCCTGGGCCAGGGCCATCCAGGCCTTCCAGGTGGGGGCCGAGAGCACCAAAAGCGGCCGCTTCCCCCCCCGGCAGCGATCGCACACCACCCCTCCATGCACGGGAGCAAACGCCACGCGGGTCTTTGGCACCACCCTCTGGCCGCACTCCACGCAGTGGGCCAGCGACGGCTGCACGCCCAGCAGTTTCAACGCCGCGGTTTCCCAGCGAAAGACCATCCAGGGGTTGATCTCCCGGCGGCGCCACAGCTCCAGCACGGCCACGGCCGCGTCGAACAGGCTCGGCTGGGCGTCTTCCGGCTCGGTGAGCACCTGGAGCATCTCGGCCACGTAGTAGGCAGCGTAGAGGTTTTCCAGTCGCCCCCCGGGCGGGCGAAAGCGAAACTCCAGCTTGGCTTCGGCCAGAATATCCAGTGCTTCGCTACGCTTGCGCAGTAACACCGCGTCGCTTACGGCCAGCAGCTCGACGGCCGTATCGAACGGGTTCTTGGCCCGGCGGGCCCCCTTGGCCACCGCTTCCACCTTGCCGAAGCGGCGGGTGAACAACTCCACCACGTAGCTGGCCTCGCTCCAGGGCACCAGCCGGATCACCAAGGCGGCGGTTCGCTCCACGCGGCAGTTTCCTCGGGCAAGGGAGTTCCCGGCTGCGGCGACAACTGTGCAGCTTGAGCATCCTTTCCCCCCGGTTATGCCGGAACGTCTTTGCAGAGAAAAGCCCCTTGCCCCTTAGCCGCCCGTTGAAGAAGCCCGCTTGGAAACGAACTCTGCCGTTGGATTCGCCGCAACTGCTGGCAAAAGCGGCCCGGTTGGGACCCGGCTCTCCCCGGGCTGAAACCGGGTACGTGTTTAGCCAGCTAGCCCATCACTTGGTTTGGCGCTTCCATGCCAGTGAGAGAATAAGCGTTTTTTCTTGCAAATGGCGAGCCGCCAGCTTCGTCGGCGGAGGACGGCAGGGCCGTCGGCCACTGGGAGCTTCCGCTCCAGTGTAAGAACAAACGCAAACACACCAACCGGCGGGCCTGCGGCTTCAGCCGGCGGAGAAAATCGACATGCGTTTTTTCTTGGCTCTCCCCGGACTGAAGTCCGGGGCTCGCCACTGGTGCTTCCGCACCGGGCAGGAAAAAGCGTGTTTTGTGGAAAACAACGTACCTGGTGGACT
>JALSGI010000303.1 GCA_026982835.1 Planctomycetota bacterium
GGATGAGTTTGCCCGGGCTGGCCCCTTTCCCCGCTGCGGAGAGCCTGCCGTTGAAAGAAGCCATCGCCAAAGCCGACGTGCTGATCGAGGCCCTGCACTGGATCCGGCGGTTCCGCGACCGGATCACGGTGATCAAGATCGGCGGGCGGGTGATCGACGACGCCGAGGCGCTGCGCCCGCTGCTAGAAGACATTGTGTTCATGGAGAGCGTGGGCATGCGGCCCGTGGTGGTCCACGGCGGCGGCTCGGCCATCTCCCGGCGGATGCAACAGCAGGGGCTCCAGCCCCGGTTTGTCCAGGGACGCCGCTATACCGACGAGGCCACGCTGCGGATCGTTGAAGAAGTGCTGGCCTACGAGACCAACAACCGCCTGGCCGAGATGATCGAGCAGTTGGGCGGGCGGGCCGCCCCGCTGAACTTCAAAACCACCTGCGTCCTCTCGGGGGAGCCGCTGCAACTGACCGACGAGGAGGGCCGGGCCGTGGAGCTGGGCCACGTGGGCCGCGTGACCCGGGTGGATCGCACCACGTTGGACAACCTGTGCTACGCGGGCATCGTGCCGGTGGTGCCCTCGATGTGCCTGGGCCCGGAAAAACAAAAGCTCAACGTCAACGCCGACGACGCGGCCAAGGTGGTGGCCGAAACCCTGCAAGCCGAAAAACTGGTATTCCTGAGCGACGTCAACGGGGTGCGCCGCCACAAGGACGACCCGGACTCGCTCATCCACACGCTGAGCGTCTCCCAGGCCCGGGAACTGATCCGCCAAGGCGCCATCGACCAAGGTATGGTGCCCAAGGTGGAAGCCTGCCTGGACTCGCTGGCCAAGGGTGTGAAAAAAATCCACATCATCGACGGCAAGTTGCGGCACTCCCTGCTGCTGGAGATTTACACCGACCGCGGCGTGGGCACGCAGATCGTGCCGGACCAGGAAGACCTTTCCGCCCCGGAGTGACTCGTGGTCCCGGGCCTGCGGCCCGGACTACCTAGCCTGGGAGGAACTGGCGGTGAGCACCACGGCCCCCGACCCCGTGATCGAACTGTTCCAAAACTACGTCATCCCCAACTACGTCCGCTATCCGGTGACGCTGGTTCGGGGAGAAGGGTCCTGGGTGTGGGATTCCCAGGGCCGTCGCTATCTGGACCTGTTTCCCGGCTGGGGGTGCAACCTGTTGGGGCACTGCCCGCCGCGGGTGGTGCAGGCCGTGCAAGAGCAGGTGGCCCGGCTCATCCACGTGCCCAACACCTGGTACATCGAGCCGCAGGGGCGTTGGGCGCAGATGCTTTCCCAGCGCAGCTTCGGTGGCAAGGCGTTTTTTTGCAACTCGGGAGCCGAAGCAGTTGAGGCGGCGCTGAAGCTGGTGCGGCTGCACTGCGGGCCGGAACGCTACAAGGTGATCACCTTCCAGGGCGGCTTCCACGGCCGCACGCTGGCCACCACCACGGCCACGGCCCAGCCGAAGTACCACGAAGGGCTGGGGCCGCTGATGGCCGGGTTCGCTTACGCCCCCTTCGGCGATGCCGACGCGGTGGAGGAGCTGGTGGACGAGCAAACCGCGGCCATCCTGGTGGAGCCGGTGCAGGGCGAGGGGGGGGTGCGCATCCCGCCCGAGGGCTTTTTGCAACGCCTGCGGCAGATTGCCGACCAGCACCAGTTGTTGCTCCTCTTCGACGAGGTGCAGACCGGCTGCGGCCGCACCGGCCATTGGTTCGGCTACCAGCACTTCGGCGTAGAGCCGGACGTGATCACGCTGGCCAAGGGGCTGGCCGGGGGGGTGGCTGCCGGGGCCATGCTCGCCCGGGGCGAGCTGGCCGAGTCGCTGCGCCCCGGCATGCACGCGGCCACCTTCGGCGGCAATCCGCTGGCCGCCGCGGCCGGCGTGGCCACGCTGCAAACCATTGAGGAAGAAAACCTGCTGGAACGGGCGAAACAACTGGGCGAAAAGTTCCGGCAACTGCTGCAACCCCTGGTGGACCAGCTGCCTATCGTGCAGGAGCTTCGCGTGCTGGGGTTGATGATCGGCCTGGAGCTTTCCGTGCCCGGAGCCCCCGTGGTGCAGCGAATGATGCAACAAGGCGTGCTTATCAACTGCACCCAGGGCAACGTGCTGCGGATGCTGCCGGCGATGACCTTGAGCGACGAACAGGCCGAGCAGGGCTGCCACGTGCTGGCCGATGTGCTGCGGCACTATGCCCAGGAAGCTCCCGAAGAGTAAAGCCCGCCTCCCGCCCGAAAAGGAGAGCCCATGAGCGTAAGACACGTGCTGACCCTGGGCGATTTGACCAGCGGGGAAATCCAGCGCATCTACGCCATCACCCGCGACTTGAAGGGGAAGTTCGAGCAGGGCCAGCGCGAGCCGCTGTTGCCCGGGCGCGTGGCCGCGCTGCTGTTTGAGCACCCCTCCTTGCGCACCCGCGTCAGCTTCGAGGCCGGCATGGCCCACCTGGGCGGAAGCACGCTGTTTTTGGGCAAAGAGGTGGGCTGGGGCTCGCGGGAGTCGGCGGCCGACTTTGCCCGGGTGCTCAGCCAATACGTGGATGTGATCATCGTGCGGGCCAAAAGCCACCAGCGCGTGGAGGAGCTGGCCCGGTGGTCCCAGGTGCCCGTGATCAACGCGCTGACCGACTACGCCCACCCCTGCCAGGCCCTGGCCGACCTGTTCACCGCAAGCGAGCTGTTCGGCCAGTTGGCCGGGCGCACGCTGGCCTTCGTGGGCGATGGGAACAACGTGGCTCGCAGCCTGGCCACCGCCTGCGGGCACCTGGGGTTGCGGTTCCGCCTGGCTGCGCCCAAGGAACACCAGTTCGACCAGGAGTTTCTCAAGCGGCTGGAGCAATTCGCTCCGCAGCTTGACCTGCAAATGACCACCGATCCGCGCGAAGCGGTCCAGGAGGCCGACATTGTTTACACCGACGTGTGGGTGAGCATGGGCCAGGAAAAGGAAAAGGCCCGGCGACTGGCCACCTTCGCCCCCTACCAGGTGAACGCCCAACTGATGGCCCTGGCCCCCCCTGATGCGGTGTTCATGCACAACCTGCCGGCCCACCGCGGCGAGGAAGTGACCGACGAGGTGATCGACGGCCCGCAAAGCGTGGTGGTGCAGCAGGCGGCCAACCGCATGCACGCCCAAAAAGGGCTGCTGGTGTGGCTGCTGGGGGCAATGAGCCAGCGGTGAGACTCGTGTGATCGGCTTGCGGCGTGCGGCTTGCGACTTGCGCCGGGTGCTTCCGCACCGGGCAAGAACAAACGTTTCTTCTTGCAACCGGCGAGCCGCCGGCGTTAGCCGGCGGTTGAACGGCGAGCCGCCGACTTCAGTCGGCGGAGAAAAAACGCAGTGCGCCTCTTCGGCTCTCCCCGGGCTAAAGCCCGGTACGCGTTTAGCGTGCTAGCATAAAACGGAGCGTTTCCGGAGCAAAAACGAGTCGATGCTTCTCCGGCGAGCCGCGTGCGTGAGCACGCGGTTTTTCAGAAAACGGCAGCGAATGTCGCTTTGTCTTCGCAACCGGGAGCTCGTGCTCCCGGCTCGCCGGTTTGCT
>JALSGI010000304.1 GCA_026982835.1 Planctomycetota bacterium
CCGCCGAGCAGGACGTGTGGTACTTTTCCCGGGTGGCCGGGACGTTCAAAGAGCGGGCCGGGTTCCACTCCTGCCAGATGCCCGAGCGGTTGCTGGAGCGGATCATCCTGGCTTGCTCCCACCCGCAGGATGTGGTGCTGGACCCGTTTGCCGGTTCGGGCAGTACGCTGGTGGTGGCCAAGAAGCTGGGCCGCCGCTTTGTAGGATGCGAGCTTTCGCTGCAATATGTGCAGCAGATCCGGGCTCGATTGCAGCAGACCCGCTGCGGCGATCCGGTGGAAGGCCCGCAGGACCCGCTGGCCACCACGCCTCCGTCGTTTGTGTACTACCAGAAGCGGCTGCAACTGGACCGGGAGGAGCTGCGGCGGGCGTTCCGGGCGGTGCACGAGGGCTACTCGCTGGATCGGGTGCTGGCCGATCCGGTGCTCTCGGCCCGGCTTTCCGAGGAGTGCAGCCGCCGGGGGTTGCCGGGCACCCTTTCGGACTGGCTGCGGGAGCTGCTGGCCATGCGCAAAAGCAGGCAGCTTGGCGTGCCGGGGAGCAGAAGGACGCACCTTCCGGCCAGGAAGCTCGACCCGGTGCAGGACGCCGCCGAGGTGGCCCTGGCCCGCATGCGCGCCCAGGGCTGGCCCAGCCTCGATGCCGTGTTGTGCGATCCGCTGGGCTGCTGGTGGTTCGATCGGCTTGCCCGCAGCCTGGCCCCGGGGGGAACTTCGTTGGAGTACCGTTGGGCTGCGATCCAGTTGCGCAAGCGGGCCCACAAGCGGCGGAAGCGGCTCCAGAAGGTTCGCCTTCGCCTGGGCAAGTGCCGGCCCTTGCCGCTGGAGGCGGATTCCCTGGGCGAGGTTCCCCGCGGGCCGGCGGTCTATGCCCTGCAAGACGGATCGGGAAAGCGCACCTTTTACGTGGGCGAGACGCTCAACGGGCAGGCTCGCCTGGAACGGGTGGCGCGCACGCTGGATGCCTGGCAGGTGTTTGTGCCCTCGACGAAGCGCTGGCGGGTGGAGCTGGTGGAGGTGGATGCGGCTCAGGCCCCGGTGGTGCAACTGCAGTGGGTGTTGCGGCGAAAGCCCCCGCTGAACTTTTACGATGAAAAGGCGCTGCGCGTGGGCTGAAGCTCCCGGGCGGAAGCCCTTGGTCCTTCCGGGCGCCGGCTGGGTGCCTTGGGAAGGCTCAGTCGAACAGCGGTTCTTCTTCGGCTTCGGTGCCGTGCAGCTCGTGCCAGGCGAAGCGTACCGGGCCGGAGATCACGTACACGGCCAGCAGCGCGGGCAGGGCCAGTGCTCGCACGGCCAGCACCACGGCCAGCAGAAACACCATTCCCACCACATGGCCCAGGCTCCGATGCCCCCGCAGCAGCTGGTTGAACAAGTGGGGATAAGGCAGCCGGGAGACCATCAACAGGGCCACCAGCACGGCGTACAGGGGGAGGACGGTCTGCAACACGGCGTCGATCTCTTCGGCGTAGGCCACCGGCACGCCCTGGACCCGCAACTTGGAAAACAGGATGGCGAAGCTGGCCACGGCGGCCCCGGCGGCGGGGGTGGGCAGACCGCTGAAACAGCGGTGGTCGTCCTCGGTACTAGTCTCTACGTTGAACCGCGCCAGCCGTAGCGCCGCACAAGCGGCAAACGCCGCGGCGATGCTCCAGACCACCTCCCGGTGCAAAAAAGCAAAGTCCGGCACCAGCTTCACCAGCAAAAACGCCGGAGCCACGCCGAAGGTGACCAGGTCGGCCAGCGAGTCCAACTGGGCCCCAAACTGGCTGGCGGTGCGGGAGAGCCGGGCCACCTGGCCGTCCAGGGCGTCGAACACCATGGCCAGAAAGATCAGCCACGCGCTGAGCATGCAGTTGGTGGCGTCCTCGGCGCTGACCATGCCGCTTGCGCCGGGGGCGGCCACGCGGGCGGCCACCACGATGGCAAAGAAACCGCAGACCAGGTTGCCCAAGGTCAACAGCGTCGGCAGAACCGCAACCGCGCGAATGCGGCGACGACGAGCTCTCACGCGTCCTCTCCTTCTTCATAGCGCGCCACGGGAGTGCTTCCGGCCTGGACGCGCTGCCCCAGCTTGACCAGCACTTGCAGCCCCGGCTCCCTGGGCAAGAGCAGTTCCGTCCGCGAACCTAGCTTTATCATGCCGAATTTTTCTCCGCGTTCAAGCACCTGGCCCGGCCGCACCGCGCAGACGATCCGCCGGGCAATCGCCCCGCAAATCTGGCGTACCACCATGCGGCGATACGGTTCCTGGGGGCTTTCCAGCAGCAGGGTCATGCTTTCGTTGACATCGGCACTGCGGGGGTCCAAGGCGTTCCGGAATTCTCCCGGCGAGTATTCCAGGGCAATGCAACGCATTTTTTCCGGGCTGCGGTTCAGGTGGACGTTGAAGATGGAAAGGAAAATGCCGATTTTGACGGCCGGCCCGCCGATCCACTCGTGCTGCTCCAGCTCCTCCAGCACCACCACTTTTCCATCGGCCGGAGAGACGACCACTCCCGGCTCGGCAGGCACGCGGCGCGGGGGGTCGCGGAAAAAGGAGATCACAAGCCCCGCAAGTCCCCAGGGCACCACGGCCCCCCAAGCCCAAGGCCCCCCCAGCCACAGCAGCCCCGCTCCGGCGGCCAGCAGCGGATAGGAAAACACCTGCAGTTCGGCCAGGCCCCAGCGGGCAAAGGGCAAGCGTTCCCGCCAGCGGAACGGGTCGTGCTCCGGCGGCCAGTGGCAATCGCACCGGTTGCAGATGTACTTCAGGTCCCGGGGGTCGAGCACTTCGTGAGGCGCCCCCTGGCAGGAGCCTTGGCGGAGCTGGGCCATGCGTTTGACGTAGCCGGGCCGAAAGTGCCTCAGATACCAGCGGCGCAGCCGTCCCCAGGCCAGCTCCAGCCGATAGACCCAGCCGCCGCCGGGCTGCACGCTGGGGATGTTTTCCGGCAAGGGACGCGGGGGCGTGGGGGCCAGTTTTTCGCTTGGCTTGTGCATCGGGCCGAGCAAGCAACGCGGGACGGCAAAGGGGGACGAACGTTTTATCCTATCGGCTGGCCGCACCCGGTGAAACTCCCCCCGGGCCGAAGTGGCTCGGGAGTGCGGGAGCTTGTCGCCGCCGTCTGGCCAGGTGTGTGCGTAGGCACGCGGTTGATTTCGGTTGCGGATGTTGTTTCCCAAGGGCCGGCTGACGCCGACGGCTGGCCGTTTGATGTGCAGATCGACGCTTGCTCTTGTCTTGGCGAGCCCCGGACTTTGTACGTGTTTAGAGCCTATCCGAAAAATCCAATAACGTTCTGCAATCGTGAGGCTGGAGTATTTTTCGGATAAGCTCTTAGCCAGCTAGCACACTGTTGGTTCGACGCTTCCGCACGAGGCGGAAATAAGCGTTTATTCTTACAACCGGCGAGCCGCCAGCTTCAGTTGGCGGAGAAAATCGACATGCGTTTTTTCTTGGCTCTCCCCGGACTGAAGTCCGGGGCTCGCCACTGGTGCTTCCGCACCGGGCAGGAAAAAGCGTGTTTTGTGGAAAACAACGTACCTGGTGGACT
>JALSGI010000305.1 GCA_026982835.1 Planctomycetota bacterium
TCCCCGAGCTGAAGCTCGGGGCTCGCCGAAGTGAAAACAAACGCCGATTCTTCAACAAACAGCGAGCCGGGAGCGTAAGCTCCCGGAGACGATAAGAAAGCAGCGCATGATTGCCGTGCTCTCCGTGGGCTTACGCCCACGGCTCGCGGCTGCAAGAACCAGCGCCAGCGGCAATACAACCGCGTGCTCACGCACGCGGCTCGCCGGACGAGTATCGACTTGTTTTTGCTCTGGAAACGCTTCGTCTTATGCTGGCACGCTAAACACGTACAAAGCCGGGGGCTCGCCGGATCCGAGAGGAAGCGTCGGCTGGTGTTCACCAACCAACGCAAGCCACAGATTGCCGCCCCCCCAAGTGCTCTTGCCCCGGCTGGGGTGGGTTTGTTAAGGGGCCAGGGCTTTAACCCAGCTGGCCCTCGGCACCGAAAAGGAGTGGGTTTCCATGAACCGCCGGCAGGCTTTGCTAGCACTGGCTTCGCTGGTCCTGGGGGGTGTGTTTGGTGGGCGGGCCTCGGCGCAGGTGGGTCCGGGCCAGCAGGCCAGCTTGCGGGACATTCTGCTGCGGGAGCTGCGGGTGCGGTTTGCCCAGGAGCGGGACTTCATCGACCAGTTGCTTCCGCACGTGGGGCCGGGCAAGACGTTTTCCCAGAAAGAGGTGCTGTTCCTGATGCGCAAGGCCCAGTCCAAAAATCTCAAGTTCCCCTTCCCCTATTTCCGGCTCATGGTCAAGCTGCTGGCTGCCCGGCGGGGGCTGAACCTGTAGCGGGGCCTGTCCGGGAAAAAGGGTTCCGGGGGTAGTTTTCCTGCTTGGGCCAGCAAGGTATGTTGGGACCGCAGAATCCCCTGTCCCCTTGCCTTGCAGGAACTGCCACTGATGGAGCACGCCTTGCCCCCGGGATTCGCCGCAGCCGGAGTCCACTGCGGCATCAAACGCAATCCCCAAAAGCCCGATCTTACGCTGGTGGTCTGCCGCCGGGAATGTACCGCCGCAGGCGTCTATACCCGCAACCGAGTCTTCGGCGCCCCCATCGCCTGGAACCGGCGGATCACTCCCAGCGGGGAGGCTCGGGCCGTGGTGGTCAACTCCGGCAACGCCAACGCCTGCACCGGGCCGCGTGGGCTGGAAGACGCCCAGGCCATGGCCCAAGCCGTGGCCCAGCATCTGCACTGCCGCCCCGAGCAAGTGCTGGTCCTCTCGACCGGGATCATCGGGCAGTTTTTGCCGATGGAAAAGATCACCCGGGGGATTGCTCAGGCCCACCAGACCCTTGGCAGCAGCGGAGATCACCTGCATCGGGCCGCCCTGGGAATGCTCACCACCGACACCCGGCCCAAGCTCGCCTCGGCCCAAGTCACCACCGCTCAGGGGGAGCCGATTCCCCTTTGCGGCATGGCCAAGGGGGCCGGCATGATCGCCCCCAACATGGCCACCATGCTGGCCGTGGTGATGACCACCGCCTCCCTGGAGCCGCAACAGGCCCAGCAGATGCTGCAACAGGTGGCCGACGAGACGTTCAACTGCCTGAGCATCGACGGCCACACCAGCACCAGCGATGCGGTGTTGCTGCTGGCCTCCGGCCAGTCGGACCTCTCGGGTGCGGAGGACCTGCGGGGCTTCCAGGCCGCCTTGCATCAGGTGTGTGAGGAGCTGGCCCGGCAAATCGCCGACGACGGCGAAGGCATCACCCACCTGGTGCAGCTGGACGTGCAGGGTTGCCCGGATCGCCAAACCGCCCGGCGGGTGGCCAAAACCGTGGCCGAGAGTGTGCTGGTCAAGACGGCCATTGCCGGAGGCGACCCGAACTGGGGGCGGATCGTCTCGGCCGTGGGCTACGCGGGCGTGGAGGTGCCGCTGGAGCGGCTGGTGCTGGAGATCAACGGCGTGAAGATCTACGCCCAGGGGGGACCGTGTCCCTTCGATGCCGAGACGCTGGCCCAGAGCATGAAGCAGCAGCGGCTGGTCCGCATCCGGCTGGATCTTCAGCAAGGGGAGGCCGCCGTCCGGTTCTGGACCACGGACCTGACCGTCGAGTACGTCCGCTTCAACTCCCAGTACACGACATGAAAGACCCGCTCGCCCGCGTCAAGCAAGGCCTGGTGCTGCTGGCGGGGTTCCTGCTGGTGGCCGTGGTGGGGTATCGCATCCTGGGCGGTCGGGACTGGCTCGATTCGCTCTACATGGTGGTGATCACCCTTTCCACGGTCGGCTACACCGAGCAATCGCACCTGCATGCGATAGAAAAACTGTTCACCATCGTGGTGATCGTCACCGGGATTACTCTGGTTGCTTACACCTTCGGAGGGTTGATCCAGATGGTCACCGAGGGAGAAATCCAACGTGCCCTGGGCGTGATGCGGCAGGAGCGGGAGATGGAACGGGTCACCCAGCACGTGGTCCTGTGCGGCTACGGGCGGATGGGCCAGATGGTGGCCGAGCAGCTCCAGCAGCACCAGGTGCCGCTGATCGTGGTCGATCACGAACCGGAACGCGTGGCCGAAGCCCAAAAGTGCGGTTTCTTGTGCCTGCTGGGCAACGCCGTGGAGGAAGAGGTGCTCAAGCGGGCGGGGATCCAGCGGGCGCGAACCTTGGTCACCGCCCTGCCCGGGGACGCCGAAAACGTGTTCATCACCCTTACGGCCCGAAACCTCAATCCCCGGCTGCGGATCATCGCCCGCGGGGAGTATTTCACCACCCGCAACAAGCTCATCCAGGCCGGGGCCGACCGGGTGATCCTGCCGGCGGCCATCGGCGCCCAGCAGATCGCCCACATCATCCTCCGCCCCTCCACGGTGGAGTTGCTGGAGCTGGTGACCACGCCGGGGATGGTCGATTACCACCTGGACGAGTGCCAGGTGCCGGAGAGCAGCTCGCTGGTGGGTAAGACCGTACAGGAGGTGGACGCCCGGCGCGCGTTCGGGCTGCTGGTGGTGGCGATCAAGCGGGCCGAGGGACAGATGCACTTCAACCCCGGCCCCGAGCTTCCCTTCCAGGCCGGCGATACGATCATCGTGATGGGCAAACAGGCCGACCTGGAGCAATTCCGCCAGGCGTTCGGACTCTAAATAAAATCAAAATCTAAAAATAGAAACTCGCCGCAAGCGGCGCGCCCTGCGTAAGCGAGCCGGGAGGTCTTGGGTCGTGGGTCTTGAGTCTTGAGGTGGTGCTTCCGCACCGGGCGGGAATAGACGCTAATTCTTGCAAACGGCGAGTCCCCGGCTTTAGCCGGGGGAGGCGTGGGGGCTTGGAGGCGTGGGGGCTTGGCGAACCGCGGGCGTAAGCCCGCGGTTTGACCGGCGAGCCGCCGACTTCAGTCGGCGGAGAAGGCCAGCAAACACGTGTTTATTTCGGCTCTCCCCGGACTGAAGTCCGGGGCTCGCCGAAGCAAAAGCAAACATCGATTCCTGCACGCCACGGCGCGCCGGGAGCGTCAGTACGTGTTTAGCCAGCTAGCAACCGAAATTCGACGCCGCAGGCGTCGCACTCTGGTAGCCGGGGGTCGTCAGACCTGGTTGTTCTACACA
>JALSGI010000306.1 GCA_026982835.1 Planctomycetota bacterium
AGTTCGAGTCGGTCAAGCCAAGTCCCCCTTGCGGTGGAGGCCCTTGTCCGTGGTCATCGCCGGTGGTTGATTCGGCCGAGTTCAGGAGCCGAGCCGCCGGGCGCCCAGCTCGAATGTAGTGCGGCCGTGTTCGGGAGCCTATGGGGTGATTCCCCGTCCCCGGGAAGTTTTCCCGGCAGCGGCACATTTCCTTACCCTACATGAGTCCCGGGCCGGGGGATAGGAAATTCCACCGTATCGGCCAAAATCCCCCGGAGCGGAACAAACCGCAGTTGCCGCCGGATCGGTTCGGCTCCAGAATAAAAACAGGGCCGCGATGCAGATTTTGAACGATTTTCCCCCCGCGTGCGACTAACACACAGAAAGGGGGGGAGCCTACGCCCCTCTGGTCCCCAGACCCATCCCGCACCCCCCAATGGGAGCCCCTCCGATGGCCGGACGTCTCGATCGCCGCCGCATGTTGCACGCCCTGGCCGGTTCGGTGCTGGCATCCGGCGCGTTGCTGGGCGGGCGGCCGCGGAGTGCCCGGGCCGCCGCCGATCCCAAGCTGCGCAAGGCCGTACGCAAAGGGCTGGACTGGATCGCCCGCACCCAAAGCCGCATCGGCCACTGGCACGCCAACAACAGCTACCGCGTGCCCATGACCGCCCTGGCCGGGGTGGCCCTGCTGTGCGAGGGGTCCACCACCACCCAGGGCCGCTATGCCGAGCCGATCAGCCGCGCGGTGGATTACCTGGTGCGTAACAGCCGCCCCAACGGACTCATTGGCGAGCCCAACGACCACCGCTATACCTACGGCCACGGCTTCAGCATGCTGTTTCTTTCCCAGGTGCTGGGCGAGGAAGAGGACATCGACCGCCGCGAAACCCTGGTGGACGTGCTCACCCGGGCGGTGCGTTTTTGCGGGCAGGCGCAGACCCGGGCCGGCGGCTGGGGCTATGTGAGCGCCAAGGACGGCAACGACTTCGACGAAGGCTCCACCACGGTGACCCAGGTGCAAGGCTTGCGCGGCTGCCGCAACGCCGGCATCCCCGTGCCCAAGGAAGTGATCGACAAGGCGATCAAGTACATCCACTCCTGCACCATGCCCGACGGGGGCATCTGCTACAGCTCGCGCAACCGCTCCGGCAGCCGCCCGGCCCTCACGGCCGCGGCCATCGCCTGCCTGTTCAACGCCGGGGAATACGAAGGGCCCTACGTCAAAAAGCTGCTGGACTACTGCCGCAAGCGGCTCTACAGCAACGTGAACAACGTGGCCGGTTCCTTCGGCCACTGGCACTACACCTACTACTATTACTCCCAAGCCCTCTACCGCATCGGCGGCAAGACCTGGGAGGACTTCCGCAACCGCCTCTACGCCAAGCTACTGCGGGAACAGACCGGCGACGGCTACTGGAACGGCAACATCGGGCCCATCTATGTCACCTCGCTGAACCTGACCATGCTGCAACTGGAAAACGACTACCTGCCTATCTATCAGCGGTAGCCGCCTGGTGGCGTCCTATCCGCACGAACCTGGGGACTCTCCGCCGACTTTAGCCGGGGGAGAGCCAGGAAAAAACGCATGTCGATCTTCTCCGCCAGCTGAAGCTCGGCGGCTCGCCGCTCAACCGCGGGCTTACGCCCGCGGCTCGCCAAGCCTCCAAGCCCTCAAGCCCCCACGCCTCCCGCGGCTAAAGCCGCGGGCTCGCCGGTTGCAAGAAGAAACGTTTGTTCTCGCACCGGTGCGGAAGCTCCACCGCAAGACCCAAGACCCAGGACCCAAGACCTCTGGAGCGGAAGCTCCAGCGCAAGCCGCACGCCGCAAGCCGATACTGCTCCTCCCCGCACTAACGTGCGGGGCTCCTCAGGACCCAAGCCCCAGACGCTGACATGCGCACGCTCCGGGGCCGTCACCTCCGACTGGCCGCTGGAAGGCGGTCCCCTACGGCTTCTCTTCGCTTCGCAGGATCAGTCGGCGCAGCTTCCGGGCCGGAGTGTCGTAGGGGAACCAGTGTACCGAGGCGTCGCACATTGCGGCGTTGAAGCCCAGCGGGTGCCAACCGCCCAGCTTGGGCAGGGGCGGTCCCCCGGGTTGGGTACGAAACGGGAAGTGCGTCTTGTTTCCGGAAGTCCTGGCTTGGTGCGTGCCTTCTTGCAGTTTCTTCGCTAGCGGCGGTAAAGCCAGTTTCTCAAGTTTTTCCGTGGGGGCTCGCGGTGACTGCAGGCCCAGCGATTGGGCAAACCCCGGCGAGAGTTGGGACCGCCGGCCGCCGCAGCAAGGGTTTGTTCCGGCCCTGCGGCGCGGGGGCTTGTCGAACCGCACCGCTTGTGCCATATTTCACAAACTCTGGCAGCCCTCTCCCGGCGAGGGTTGCCCTGGCGGTGCGGAACTTCCGGGGTGCCCACTCCCCGGCACACTGGCCCGAAAGGGGTTGCCGTGGCCGAATCGTTTGCCCTGTGGATGCCCGAGGCCCTGGCCTACCTGCTGGCCGGGGTGATCCAGGTGCTGTTGCTCACACTGGTGGTGGCCGGCGGGGCGCTGCTTTTCATCTGGATGGAGCGCAAAATCGCCGGCCGCATCCAGGACCGGCTGGGCCCCACCCGCGTGGGAGGCATGTTCGGCTGGCTGCAATCGCTGGCCGACGGGCTGAAGCTGCTGGCCAAGGAAGACACCATGCCCAAGGCGGCCGATGCGGTGCTGTTCCGCCTGGCCCCTTATGTGAGCTTCTGCGCCTCGTTCGGGGCCTACATGCTGCTGCCCTTTGCCGCCGGTTGGGCCGCGTTGGAAGTGAGCGTTTCGGTGTTCCTCATCCTGGCCATCCTGGGACTGGAAGTGTTCGGCATCATCCTGGCCGGATACGCCTCGGGGTCCAAGTGGTCGCTGTTCGGGGCCATGCGCGAGGCAGCTCAGGTGGTCAGCTACGAGGTCCCCTTGGGCCTGTGCGTGGTGATCCCCGTGATGCTCTGCGGCACGCTCAACCTGGTGACCATTGCCGAGATGCAGCGGGGGTGGTTTACCAACTGGCTGGTGTTCCACGATCCGTTCACCTTCGTGGCCTTTTGGGTCTATTTCACCTGTGCCGTGGCCAGTGTGAACCGCGCCCCATTCGACCTGGCCGAAGCCGAAAGCGAGCTGGTGGCCGGGTTCCACACCGAGTACTCGGGCCTGCGGTGGAGCTTCTTTTTCATGGCCGAGTACGGGTCGATGTTCCTGGTAAGCGGACTGGCCAGCATTTTGTTCCTGGGCGGCTGGAACGGACCCGTTCCCATTACCGACCTGGCCGGCTGGAGCTACTCCAGCCCGCTGGAGCCGTTCCGCTGGAGCGGCTACCTGGCCAACCTGCTGGGGATGCTGAACTTTGTGTTCAAGGCGGTGGTGGGCGTGACGCTGATGATCTGGGTCCGCTGGACTTTGCCCCGGCTGCGAATCGACCAGGTGATGCGCACCTGCTTGAAATACTGTGTGCCGCTGGCGGCGGTGAGTTTCCTGGGAGCGGCGTTGTGGTCCGTGTGGTTCCCCTCGGGAGTGTTTTCCGCC
>JALSGI010000307.1 GCA_026982835.1 Planctomycetota bacterium
CGCACCACGCTGCTTTCCGAAACGCTGAACCTCTCTCCGCAGGTGTTCCTGCTGGAAGAAGCCTTCCTGTATCGGGATGCCAAGGAGCCGCACTTCTGCTCGCTTTACAATCGCCGGCACGAGGAATATGACAATCCCAGGTCCAAAGGCAGTTACGTGCCTTACTTCGGGGGGGAGGATCATTCGGCCTGGGAACTGCTGGAATTGTTGGCCCGGCGATTCCGCTATGTGGGCGAGAAAGTGGCCATGGGCCCTTGGATCGAGTGGGACGAGGCGCTGCTAGAGTTCCAGGCGGCGCACTTCTACCACTCACACTACGTGCTCACGTTCCGCCGCCCGGCCGAGGTGGTCTGGTCGATGGTGAGAAAATATCCCGAAAATCCCCCAGCACACCACCTCCGCTGTTATCTGCGGGCATCCCGGGTATGCGTCGATTTCCTGGCCACATTTCCGCACACTTACGCGGTGTTTCACGACCTGTTTTCCCGGGCGTACCTGGAACGGCTGTGCGAAGTGTTGGGGATCGAAAACTCGATTCCTCCCCGCATGGTGGCCCCGCTGGAGAAGCTGCCTTCGCACCTGGCCGGGGAACTGCCCGAGCCGCTACTCCCCTTGCGGGATTTTTTGGATCAGGCCCAGACCATCTACCAGGGGCTCCGGGAAATCATCAGCCCGGAGAACTTCCGCTACTGCGGCGAATTACGCAGCCGCAACTACTACAACCGGTTCCGCCGGCAGCTTGCCGAGATCGAAGCGGAACTGGACGAGCTTGCTCCGCGGGTTTCTCCCCCCGGGAGGAGGGCTGCGGCGTAACCGCCCGCTGGAGAATCCCTTGGAAACCGAAACTTGCCCCGGGATTTCGCCCGGCTCTTGAAAAGGCGGCCTGGCCGGTGCCACAAGCAGCGTTTGTTTTTGCTTCGGAGCGGAAGCTCCCGCGCAAGCCGCACGCCGACACCGCTCCTCCACGCACTGACGTGCGGGGCTCTTCCAACCCTCCAAGCCCTCAAGCCCCCAAGCCCTCAAGCCTCCAAGCCCTCCGCCGACTGAAGTCGGCGGCTCGCCGTGCAACCGCCGGCTAACGCCGGCGGCTCGCCGTTTACAAGAATTAGCGTTTGTTCTTACCCCGGTGCGGAAGCACCGGCGAGCCGCGTGCGTGAGCACGCGGTTTTTCACCAAACGGCAGCGAATGTCGCTTTGTCTTCGCAACCAGGAGCTCGTGCTCCCGGCTCGCCGTTTGGCGAACAAACGTCAGCGTATGTTCTCAATTGGCGAGCCCCCGGCTTTGGCCGGGGGAGAGCCGAATTAGCGCATCGCGTTATTTTTCTCCGCGAGCTTACGGTGCGCGGCTGGCCAACCGCCGGCTGACGCCGGCGGCTCGCCACGCCTCCAAGCCCCCACGCCCTCCAAGCCCTCCCGGAGCTCGTGCTCCCGGCTCGTCTGGAGGCGTGGTGGGATCACTTTCCGGTTGCGTTCTGTTCGGCTTGCTTTTCCCGGGCCAGGCGGCGTGCCAGCAGCATCGCCTGCACGGCGGCAATCAGTGCTCCCAGGGTGAGCATGCCGGTAAGCAGCAGCACGTAGAGCACCATGTCGATGCCCGGCACCAGTGCCAGGACCAGCGAGGCAGCGGCCACCTGGAGGCTGATGAACACCATTCGCCGGCCGAAAAAGCGATTGACCGGGTACCAGAGGTCCGGATCGGCCAGCGTCTGGGGCAATCGCACGCCGTACCAGCGGTTGGGCCCCACGGCCCCCCGGGCCAGCGGCCAAGCAAGCGCCGCCAGCAGCAACGCCGTGCAAACCATGAACAAAACGAGCGTTGGCCACATTGCCTTGCTCCACCTGCTTGACGCAGCATGCGCGTCTCTCCCCCCGCTTACGCGGGGGGCTGTCGGTGCTCCGCAACCTGCTGCTTTGCTCTGACCGTTCTCCCCCGCTTACGCGGGGGGCTGTTTGGCTCGCTGCCGACTGAAGCACCGAGTGGCCGGAGCGCACCACCGCCGGGCAGGATCACTTTTTACGGTGCCGGGCAAAGAACTGCCAGATGGCCTTGGTGGCATCGAAGTCCTGGCACACATGCCCGATGCGGTCCACGCCCAGGTACTGGCTCCCTCCCGGCCAGCCGTGCCCGCCGCCGATCACCTTGTAAAGCACCACCTCGGTTCCCCCGCGGCCGCCGCTCCAGCGGTGCACTTCCACGCGGCAGCCGTCTTGGGGATCGGTATCGGGTAAGCGGGTGATGTGAGGCTTAGGTTTGGTGCCGTTGTGGCGGACCCAGTAGCGGATCGTCTCCTCGGTGGAGATCACGCGCCCCCGGGAACGAAGCGGCAACTGCCGGCCCAACCGGCCCAACAGCGGGCGGATCGTCACCTCGCCCCCCTGGTAAGGCAGCAGGGGATCGGCCGTGCCGTTGATGAGCATCACGGCCACGGGGGCCTTGGGTGTGGCGTGCTTCAGCGGCTCGGGCAGCGAGGCGGTGAGCGAGGCCACGGCGGCCAACTGGTCCGAAAGCTCTACGGCCAGGCGCTGGCAGAACATCCCGCCGTTGGAGATGCCCACGGCGTAAATGCGCCGGGGATCGACCGGATAGTCCCGCTTGAGCTTCTCCACCAGCGCGCGGATCCAGGCCACGTCGTCGATGCGGCGGTCTTGCTGGGCGAACACCTCGCTTTTGCGGCCGTCGTTCCAATGCTTGTTCACGCCCTGGGGAAAGACGGCCAGGAACCCGTGGCGGTCGGCCAACTGAGCAAACCCGCTGGCCCGCACGATCTGCCCTGCGCTGCCCCCGCCGCCATGAAACACCAGCACCAACGGGAGCTTGCCCGGCTGGAGCACCTGCGGCGGCAGGTGGACCAGGTAGCTGCGCTGGTGGCCGCCGAAGGACATGGTGTGCTGGGGCGGCTCTTGCTGCGACGATTGGGAAAACAGGATCGCCCCGGCTGCGGCCACGAGTGCGACCGACACGATGCCGAAGAGGAGAAAGCGTCGCATGGTTGGGTTTCCTGGCTTGGATGGCTGTTGGCCGCGCGGTGCGAGAATCGGCGTTTGTGTCGTTGACGTTTTTCGGTATGGCTAGCTTTTCGCCGCTTTTTTCGGCTCGGCTGGAACCTCGCCTCCCCTTCCTCGTTGGACCACGGGTATTCTTGCAGCGGTGCGGAAGCCCCCAGGGGCTGGCGGCCCTGCCGCCCTCGGGGAGCTCGTGTTCCCGGCTCGCCGTTTGAGGCGCTGTGGATTTTGGCTCCCCCCGGACTTCAGTCCGGGGAGAGCTGAAGAAACGCATCACGCGGTATTTCTCTCTTGGCTAAAACCAGTGGCTCGCCAGGAAATGGAAGAGGTCCGGGCTGGGCGAACGGTCCACGGAACTTTACCCGCAGGAAAAACGCCGGGTTTCACTCCAGCACCACCTCCCCGCGGGCCCAGGCGGCCAGAAACGGGCGGTTGCTCTCAAGCACCTCGGCACTTTGTTCCAGCTCCTGCCGGGTCATCCAATACACGGCGGCCACCTCCTGGGGGTTGGGGCG
>JALSGI010000308.1 GCA_026982835.1 Planctomycetota bacterium
GCTTCTCCCCCGCTTACGCGGGGGGCTCCGGATCCCTCCAAGCCCCCACGCCTCCACGCCCCCAAGCCCCCCCTACGCCAACGGCCGCTTGAACTCCGCTCCCGGCTCTTCTTGCACGTAGCGGGGCACGGCGAACCCGGGCAGCCGCCGGCGAAGCTCCTCGATTAGCTCTTGTCCCTGCTCGGGCGGCACCTCGAAGTGGGCCGCTCCCTGGACCCGGTCCAGTTGGTGCAGGTAGTAAGGCAGCACGCCGCAATCCACCAGGCGACGGCAGAGGTCCTCCTGGGCCTGCACCGTATCGTTCACTCCCCGCAGCAGCACTGCCTGGTTCAGCAGCACGGCCCCGGCCCGGCAAAGCTGCTCGCAGCCCTGGGCCACCTGTTCGTCCAGCTCCTGGGCGTGGTTGACGTGCAGCACCACCGTGACGCGGAACCGGACGCCTTGCAGCCACCGCAGCAGCTCCGGGCAAACACGCTGCGGAATCAGAACCGGCAGCCGCGTATGCACCCGCAGCCACCGCAGGTGCGGGATCGCCTCCAGTTGCCGGACCAGTTGGGCCAGGAAGGCGTCGGGCCGCACCAGCGGATCGCCCCCGCTGAGGATCACCTCCTGCACCGAGGCGTCGGCGGCCAACCGTTCCAGGGCCGGCCGGAACTGGCGCAGCGACTTGGGCTCTTGTCCGTAGGGGAACTCCCGGCGAAAGCAGTAACGGCAGTGCACCGCACAGGCCGTGGCTGCAAGCAGCAGCACCCGGCCCGGGTACTTGGAAAGCAGTCCCGGGGCACGGCGTGCGGCCAGGTCGGCCACCGGGTCGGCAGAGAAGCCCACCTGCGGCTGGTCTTCTTCGGCCGCAGGCCACACTTGGCGCAGCAGCGGGTCGTCCCAACGCCCCGGCTGCATCCGCCGCACGTACTCCCAGGGCACCAGCAGCGGGAACCTCTGGGCGGCTTGGGCCACCCGGGCCTGCGGGACATCCTGGGGCAAGCCCAACACCCGGCACAGCAGCTCCGGGGAGCGAATGGCCCGACCCAACGCCTGTGGCCAGGGAACCACTTCCGCCCCCGCAAGCGGATGCTCGGGATGGCACCGTGGGGGCGAGGCTGCCGAGGCCGTGCTCGTCTCGACCTGCGGGGGAGAATAAGCCATGATAGCAATGGACCCCTTGGCACTAGCAAGGTACGATAGGCGTCTTTCCGGCTCCGTGCATCTTAGCCGAGCCGCCGCCTGCGGCAAGCTGGCCGCCGGCAAGAGAGTCGTCTGCTGCTACCCCCCACAACGAGGATTCCTGCCGTGGCCACGTACCACACCAGCGAGTTCCGCAAAGGGCTGAAGGTCCTCCTGGACGGCGAGCCGTACTTGATGATCGAGTGCAACTTCGTCAAGCCGGGCAAAGGAAACGCCCTTTATAAGTGCAAGCTCCGCAACCTGTTCCGTAACACGGTCATCGACCGCACCTGGCGCGGCGGCGAAACGGTCGAGGCTGCCGACGTGGAAGAGGTCAAGGCCCAGTATCTCTACCGCCAGGGCGACAAGTTTGTCTTCATGGACCTGAAGAACTTCGAGGAATACGAGCTGAGCAAGGACCAGATGGACGAGGCGTGGAAATTCCTCCTGGAAGGGATGGAGTGCACGCTGCTTCTGTTCAACGGTCGGCCCATTTCCGTCACCCCCCCCAACCACGTGGTGCTGGAGGTGACCTACGCCGAGCCGGGCGTGCGCGGCGACACGGCCACCAACGTCACCAAGACCGTGCAGTTGGAAACCGGGGCCGAGATCACCTGCCCGGCCTTCGTCGAACAGGGTGACAAAATCAAAATCGACACTCGCACCGGGCGTTATATCGAGCGGGTGAAATAGGGTCTTGGGACCTGGGCCTTGGGTCTTGAGGAGCCAGAGCCCCGCACGTCAGTGCGGGGAGGCGGCAGGGCCGCAGCCACTGGGAGCTTCCGCTCCGAAGTGAAAACAAACGCTAATTCTTGCAATCGGCGAGCCGCCGGCGTGAGCCGGCGGTTGGCCAGCCGCCGACTTCAGTCGGCGGAAAAGATCGACATGCGTCTTTTCTTGGCTCTTCGGGCGGCTAAAGCCGGGGGCTCGCCAACCGCGTGCTGACGCACGCGGCTCGCCGGACAAGAATCGATTTGTTTTTGCTTGGAAACGCTTCGTCTTGTGCTGGCACGCTAAACACGTACTACGCATGCGGCTCGCCGTTCAACTGTCGGCTGACGGTGCGCGGCTGGCCGGTTGCAAGAATCGACGCTTGTTCTCGCACTGGTGCGGAAGCACCCTCCCAAGACCCAAGACCCACGACCCAGGTCCTCTGGAGCGGAAGCTCCAGCGCAGGCCGCAGGCCGATTTACCGTCTCAGTGCTTGCGCCGACAGCACACTGGCTGTTGTTTTCGGCACCGCCTGGGGTTCGCCCGGGGCGGGGGCAAGCAAGCCAAGCTCTTTGGCGGTTCGTGCTTGCCGCGTCTTGGCCGTCCCAAGGCAAGCGGCTCTTGGCTTGCCGGCCGCGGGCAGCTCTTGATCTCTCTTGACCGCCGGGGGGGAAGAGGCTAATCCGGGCAGCCCTTCTGGATTTCCCGAACCTCTTGCCGTCACGGCGCAAGAGAGGACATGGGCATGTATGCACGCAAAGCAGTGGTGCTGGCAGGGCTGATCCTTGCCGCAGCGCCGGGAGGGATCGCTGCCCAGGGTACCAGCGGCACGGCCCCCGGCACCTATCCCGGCACGCCCTCCGGCCCCGGAACGACCACCCCGGGAACCGCCCCCCCGGCCTTGGACTCCACCACCCCGGCCCTGCCCACACCCGGCACCACCCCTCCTGCGGGCACCATCCCCTCGCTGCCGGACTGGGACCCTTACGGGAGCGACCCGCTGAGCAGCCCGTCGATCACGCCCACCCCCCAACCGGCTATCACCCCTGATCCGTTTCTGCCGGGCCAAAGCCCGCTGGTGCAGCAGATGCGGTTCTTGCAGCAGGTGCGGTTCGAGTACACGTACCTGGCTCCCAACGGGGATTTGGGTCTGAACCAGCTGGAGCTGTTCGGCACGTTTGCCGTTCCGTTTGCCTACCAGGTGGCCCCGCTGGAGTTGACTCCGGGCTTTGCCGTGCAGTACTGGGACGGCCCGGCCGGCACCGCCGCCTTGACCGACCCGGATCTGCCCCCGCGAACCTACTCGGCCTACCTGGACATCGGCTGGCGACCGCAACTGACTAGCAATCTCAGCGCTGAGCTGGGCATCCGGCCGGGGGTCTATACGGATTTTGATCGAGTCAACTCCGACAGCTTGCGGATCAAGGGCCGCGGGCTGGGGCTTTATCGCTACAGCCCGCAGTGGCAGATCGTGGCCGGGGTGATCTACCTGGACCGCTTCGACGTGAAGATCCTCCCGGCCGGGGGGGTGATCTGGACCCCGACGCCCGATGTGCGCTGGGAAATCCTTTTTCCGCAACCTCGCTTGGCCCAACGCCTGACCACCTGGGGCAACACCGAATGGTGGTGGTACC
>JALSGI010000309.1 GCA_026982835.1 Planctomycetota bacterium
GGCAGGAGTGGTGCCTATGGAGCGGAAGCCGGGGAGGCAGTGAGTCGCCCGAAGGGGAATCCCCCCGGGGGCTTAACCCTGCCCGGCAAGGCTTCCTGGTCGTCCCAATCCGGTAGCTAGCAAGGATTTAGGCCATGATCGTAGGGATCTTGGGCCGCAAGATCGGTATGACGCAAGTTTATCAAGAGGACGGGACCGCGGTGCCGGTGACGGTCATCCAGGCCGGTCCCTGCCACGTGCTGCAAATCCGCACCCCGGAGCGGGACGGCTACGAGGCCATCCAGTTGGGTTATCTGGACAAGCCGCGGCGTCTGGCCACCCGGGCCGAGCGGGGCCACGTGGCCCGGCGGATGGAAAGCAAACGTCGCAAGCGGCTTCAAGAGCAGGGGCGGCAACTTCCTCCCAAGCCCGGCTGCGAGCCCAAACGCTTCATCCGCGAGCTGCGCGGTCCCACCGAGGGCTACGAGGTGGGCCAGGAAGTGCGGGTGGACATTTTCCAGGACGTGCCTGCGGTCGATGTGATCGGCGTTTCCAAGGGCCGCGGCTATTCGGGCGTGATGCGGCGGCACAACTTTGCCGGTCAACGGGCAAGCCACGGCGTGAAAAAAGTGCACCGGCACATGGGCGGCACCGGCTGTTCGGCCTTCCCCAGCCGCGTGATCAAGGGGAAGCGGATGCCGGGCCAGTACGGCAATGCCCGCTGCACGATCCGCAATCTCAAAGTCGTCGCTATCGACACCGAAAAGAACCTGCTGTTGGTCAAAGGCTCCGTGCCCGGTCCCAACGGCGGGTTTCTTGTTATCCGCAAGACGAACAAGGTGGGTTGACCCCCTGGTAGGCGATCAAGCAAGGAAACCGGCAATGGCCACATTGACCGTTTACAATCGCCAGGGCGAGGAGGTGGGCCAGGTGGAGCTGGACCCCCGGCGGCTGGCCCCGCGCATCAACAAGCAACTGCTGCACGATGCGGTGGTGATGTACCAGAACAACCTGCGGCAAGGCTCGGCCAAGACCAAAAGCCGCGGCGAAGTGGCCGGCTCCACCCGCAAGCTGTACCGGCAAAAGGGGACCGGGCATGCCCGCATGGGCTCTCGACGCACCAACCTCCGCCGCGGCGGCGGCCATTGCTTTGCCAAGCGACCGCGAGACTGGTCCTATCGCCTCCCCCGCAAAGCCCTCCGGCAGGCCACACGCATGGCCGTGGCTTCCAAGGTGATCGACCAGCAGATGGTGGTGCTGGACCGCTGGGGCCTGGAAGAACCCAAAACCCGCGAAGTGGCCGCCACGCTCCAAGCCCTGGGGCTGGAAGGCAAGTCGGTGCTGATCGTCACGGCCGGGCTGGACGCGGTGGTGTACCGCTCGGCGCGGAACATTCCCCGGGTGGAAATCTCCCCGGTGGCCGAGCTGAACGCCCTGCGGGTGCTCCGCAGCCGGATGCTGCTCATCACCCAAGATGCCGTGCAGTGGATCCAGCAGAACTGGTACCAGCAGGCGGCGGCCGCGGCCGGCTGATCCGGCCCGCCCCCCCGAAAAAAGAGCACCTTGCCCCGGGAAACAAACGCGTGAGGAACCCCGACCATGGCAGGCAAAACCGGTAAAAAGACGAGCATCCAGTTGGAGCCGCACCAGGTGCTGCTGCGGCCGCTGGTCACGGAAAAGAGCGTGCGGCAATCCAACACCACCAACGCCTATGCGTTCGAGGTCAACCCCCTGGCCACCAAGCAGGACATCCGCCGTGCGGTGGAGGAGCTGTTCAACGTGAAGGTGGTCCACGTGCGCACGCAGAACCGCCGCGGCAAGCCCCGCCGCCGGGGGTTCCGCTTCGGACACACCAAGGACTGGAAAAAAGCCATCGTCACGCTCCACGAAGAACACCGGATCGAGCTGTTCTAGCCTGCCGAGTGTGACCCTAGCCCCTGAAAAACCACCACAGGATCGAGCCGATGGGTATTCGCAAGTACAAGCCGACCAGCCCGGGACGCCGCTGGGCCACGGTGAGCGATTTTTCGGAGCTGACCCCCGGGGCCAAGCCCGAAAAAAGCCTGCTGCAGCCCAAAAAACGCACCGGCGGCCGCAACAACCAGGGCAAGATCACCGCCCGGCACCGCGGCGGGGGGCACAAGCGGCGCTATCGGCTGATCGACTTCCGCCGCACCAAGGACGGCATCCCGGCCAAGGTCCATTCGATCCAGTACGACCCGAACCGCTCGGCCCGCATCGCCCTGCTGCACTACGTCGATGGCGAAAAGCGGTACATCCTGGCCCCCGACGGCCTGAAGCCCGGCGACATGGTGCAAAGCGGCCCGGACGCCCCGGCCCGGCTGGGCAATTGCCTGCCGCTGTCGCAGATTCCGCTGGGCACGACGATCCACAACATCGAGATTTTCCCCGGCTCCGGCGGCACCATGTGTCGTGCGGCCGGCACCAGCGCCACGCTGATGGCCCGCGAGGGCACTTGGGCCCAGATCTCCCTGCCCAGCGGGGAGATTCGCCGGGTGCATTCCAACTGCCGGGCCACGATCGGCCGGGTGAGCAACATCGACCACGACGGGATCGTGCTGGGCAAGGCCGGGCGGAAGCGATGGTTGGGCCGCCGGCCCCACGTGCGGGGCACGGCCATGAACCCCATCGACCACCCCCACGGCGGCGGCGAAGGCCGCACCAAGGGAGGGCGGCACCCGGTGAGCCCCACCGGCAAAAGCGCCAAGGGGGGCCGTACCCGGCGGCGGCGCAAGCCCTCCAACCGCTTCATCATCCGCCGCCGACGCACGGTCCGTTACGGAGTGCAGAAGCTGTACACCTGAAGCTGGTCCCTTGAGTCCTCCGAGGAGTTGCGTCCATGGGACGTTCGCTCAAAAAAGGCCCTTACGTCGATCCCAAGCTGTACGCCAAGGTGGAGAAGCAGCGGGAGAGCGGCTCGCGGGAGCCGATCAAGACCTGGGCCAGAGCCTGCACCATCGTGCCGGAGTTTGTGGGCTTTACCTTCCTGGTGCACAACGGCAAGAACCACGTGAAAGTTTATGTGACCGAGGAGATGGTGGGGCACAAGCTGGGCGAGTTTGCTCCCACGCGCATCTTCCGCGGTCATGGTGGCAAAGGGAAGCGTTAAGCGTGCAGCCATCCGCTGCGGCGGCAAGCTGCCTGTGGCCATAGCCAGAAGGAGACCACGACGATGGCCTACCGGGCCTCGCACCGGTTTGCTCGCATCAGCCCGCGAAAAGTACGGCCGCTGGCCAACTTGATCCGCGGCCGCCGGGCCGACGAAGCGCTGGCGCTGCTTCAGTACCAGCCCCAACGCGGCGCGCGAATGCTGGAAAAAGTGCTCCGCAGCGCGATTGCCAACGCCGAGTACCAGCGGGCACGGGGGCTGAACCGCCTGGTGGTGGTCGAGGCCCGCGTCGATGGCGGACCGATGCTCAAGCGCATCCGTCCCCGCGCCCGCGGCATGGCCTACTTGATCCGCAAGCGGATGTCGCACATCCATGTGGCCGTGGATGTGCCCGAAAACG
>JALSGI010000310.1 GCA_026982835.1 Planctomycetota bacterium
GCACCAGATGGCCGCGGTAGGAGCCTGGGGGCTGGGCCGGGGAAAGCTCCAGCAGCAACTGGCCGGGGGAGTCGCTGGCCGGGGTGACTTTCAGCCCGGGTACGGAATGTTCCACCCGGGGCGGGGAGCCTTGCCAGGGTTGGCCCTGGGGTGTGAGCAGATGAAGTCGGCGGGTGGCGCGTTGGGATCGGGTGAGGTAGCCGAAATCGATCCTCTCCGGGGTGATCCAGCCGACCGTGTCGGCCACCACCAGGATGGTGGTTCGGGAAAGCATCGTGCGCTGCGGGCCGAGCAAGGCCAGCGTGAACCTTTGCACGCCCTGGCCGGGGGCAAACAGTTCCAGGCGGACGCGGCACTGCTGTCCCGGGGGCAGTTCCAGAGGGACCTCCGGTCCCAGCACGCGTCCCCCTCAGCAAAAGTAAACGTCCTCGATGCGGACGCTTCGCCAGGAATCGTTGCGGAAGGTGAGGGTGGTCTGGAAGCGGGCCTCCGGGGGTCGTGGGCCTAGTTGGACCTGGTCCGGGCCGGACAGTTTCACGGGCACGGTGGCCCAAAGATACGCCCCGCCGGCAGCAGATCCGGCCAGCAACACCAGGACGGCGATGGTGACGAAGCGTTTCATGTTTTTCTCCCAAGAAGAAGGGTAGAGCGCCGCGGCAGTTGGGCGGCCAGGGCCAGCAGGGAGAAGGCCAAAGCCGCAAGGTCGATGGGAAGCATCCACGCCGGAGAAGCAGGCAACAGGCCCAGGCACGCGCAACGGGGCACCTGGTGCCAAAGAAAGAAGGCATTGATAAGGCTAAAGGCGGTAAACAGCATCGCCGCCAAAGCAGAAGCACAAACGACGGCAACACCCAGCACGAGCCAGGTGCCCAGGCCTAGTTCGACTCCTACCAGCACCCACCAGGAAGGGGAAATTGCCCCGGTGAGCAATTGAGGCAGCTTGAACACGGCGGCCAGGGCCAGCAGCAGGCCGACGCTGGTGCGTGCGGAGTCGATGAGCCAGGCGGTGCCTTTACTGAACATGTTCATCTCCGAAGATGGTTTTGTCGTTTCTTCCTGCCAGGGCCTGGTGGACCAGGGAGTAGATGGTGTAGCTGATGGTGCGGACGTGCCCGTCGCAAAAGGCGACGTTCCAGCCGGTGGGATGGGCACTGCCGAAAGAGAAGTGACCCACACGAGGATCGGCCGTGCCGTCGAGTCGGGGCGGCCAGTAACCGCTGCGATGGGTATCGTCCTGGTAGCCGGTGTAGAGGTTCCAGTCGTCGCCGTGGTCGCGTCCGGAGTGGTAGTGTCGGGGATCGAGGTGTTTTTCGCCGAACAGGTAGGTGCGGCTCAGCCCGTCGGTGATCCGAGCAGCGGAGACCTGGGAGCGGAGGTAGATCACGCCGTTGTGGTCGGAGGTATCGGGCCAGCGGAAGTCGGGCTCTCGGGCCTGTTGCAGGGAGTCGGGTCCGCCCCAACCGGCGATTTCGCACCGGGGCTGGCTGCCGGCGTTGGCCGCGTAGTCGCTGCGCGGGGCTGCGGAGACGCGCACCCCGGGGCGGAGGTAGCGGGCATAGGGCAAAGCCACGGGGTAAAGCGTGGCGTGGCGGCGGGAGGGGCAATGGAAGACCGCCAGGGGGACTTGGAGCAGTTGGGCGGTGGCTTGTTGCAGCTCGGTTCCCTGGCGGCCGCGGCCCAGGTCGGCCAAGTCGTTGCGACCAAGAAATCGCAGCAGCGTGTAGGGCCATCCGCCGGGCTGGTTGGGGCCCAGTCCCTGATCGGCCACGCCCACCCACCAGGCGCCCCAGCCGCCGCTGGGAAAGGCTTGCCGGGAGCTTTCGTAGTTCAAGGCGGCCAGGGCCAGTTGCCTCAGGTTGTTCTGGCAAGCGGTCACCTGGCCTTGCTGGCGGGCCGATTGCACGGCCGGCAGAAGGAGCCCAAGCAGCAGGGAAAACAGAGCCAGGGTGACAAGCAGCTCCACCAGGGTGATCCCGCAAGGGGCGCTGGAACTGCCGAAGCGGTGTCCCCGACACATGGCCGCCACTCCCCGAAGGCGAAGTGAAACAACCCAAACTTCCCTGCCCGAAGCTGCTTCCTCGATGTGCAAAAGCGAGCTTAACGCGCCCCCCCCCCGGAGTGTCAACGCTTTTTTGTGTTTGGGTCCAGCTGGCAGGCTGTTTCAAGAATTGATGATTGTTCCGGCAGTGGAGCGGGAGCTTCCAGTGGCCGACGGCCCTGCCGCTTCCCCGCCCTGACGTGCGGGGCTCTGTGCTCCATATCCAAGACTACACACGCCGTTCTTCTCCGCGGGCTGACGGTGCGCAGCTCGCCGTGACGAGCAAGAATCGACGCTCGTTCTTGCTTCGGCGAGCCCCCGGCTTTAGCCGCCCGGAGAGCCAAGAAAAAACGCATGTCGATCTTCTCCGCCGACTGAAGTCGGCGGCTCGCCAACCGCCGGCTCACGCCGGCGGCTCGCTGGTTGCAAGAATTGGCGCTTGTTCTTGCCCGGTGCGGAAGCACCACATCAAGACCCAAGACCCACGACCCAAGACCTCTGGAGCGGCAGCTCCGGCGCACGGCGCATGGCGCACGCCGCAAGCCGATATTGTTTCTCCCCCCGCTGACGCGGGGGGCTCTTGTTGGGCAAGTTGACGCTCCTTCTCGCTCCGGTGCGGCAGCACCTGCCCAACAAGACCCGAGACCCAGGACCCAAGACCTCTGGAGCGGAAGCTCCGCCGCACGGCGCAGGTCGCACGGCGCAAGCCGATATTGTTTCTCCCCCCGCTGACGAGAGGGCCTCTTCGCCCAAGACCCACGACTCTGCCGGCCGATTCCGGCCCGAGGGCGGCAAATCATTTTTGCCAGGCGTAACAGTGGAAAACTGCCCCTCTTTTCGGTAAGCTGCGCCGGTGATCCAAGGTGTTTTCGCAGGCGAGATTTTCCTCTTGCCCCGGGTAAAATCATGGCGAAGGACCACATTCTCAGCGAAGAAGAGCTGCAAAAGGAGCTGGCCACGCTGCCCGGCTGGGAGGTGCGCGACGGGTGGCTGCGGCGCACCTATCGCACGCCCGGCTGGCCCCATACGCTGCTGCTGGCCAACACGATCGCCTACTTGGCCGAGGCGGCCTGGCACCACCCGGACCTTTCGCTGGGCTACGCCCAGGTGGTGGTCAAGTTGCAAACGCACCGGGTGCGGGGGATTACCTACAGCGACATCGAGTTGGCCCGGCGGATCGACGAGGTGGTGTTGTGGCGTCCGCCCGAGGGCGGGGCGTTGGAGGGATTTCCGAAGAACTGGGTCCGCTGAGGCTGGTGGCTGGGCGGCGGTGTGCAGTTTAGACAACCGCGGGCTGACGGTGCGCGGCTCGCCGTGACGAGCAAGAATCGACGCTCGTTCTTGCTTCGGCGAGCCCCCGGCTTTAGCCGCCCGGAGAGCCAAGAAAAAACGCATGTCGATCTTCTCCGCCGACTGAAGTCGGCGGCTCGCCGGTTTGCAAGAATTGGCGCTTGTTCTGACTTC